>JAFAGX010000322.1 GCA_019237515.1 Acidobacteriaceae bacterium | reverse complement strand
AAGCCTTGCAGGAAGCGATCGACCCAGCTTTGAGCTAAATTTCCCGGAAGCGCTAGTGAGAGAAACGCAGCAACAGGTTGACCACCCATGGCCGCGATGTCGCTGAGCCCGCGAGTAAGGCAACGATGGCCCACCACTTCGGGCGAGTGCCATTCGCGTCGGAAGTGGACGCCTTCCAGGCTGAAGTCGGTGGTCACCAGCGCTTCGTTGCCTGCGGGGATTTGCAGGATTGCGCAATCGTCGCCGATGCCCGCGAGAACACCTTTACGCCGCCGCTGTTGTTGCCGAATTCGGGAAATGAGCGATTTTTCGGGTAGTGGCAACTAGGATCAATATATAAGATTGCGATTCGCGCAGATTCCCTTACGGCGCAAACCGGTCCACAAGCGAAACGTCGGTAACATGCCCAACGGTTACCGGCTAATGGTCGATGATGGCCACGCCTTCCGTAATGGCGAGGGGTCATTGACAGGGTTGAAGGGGCTTTGTTACCGTTCAGGTGCTGTTTCCGAACACCTTTGGCCGATGAGTGACTTGGAGCTCTAAGTGTCCAGTCTCTCAGGTATGGCTAAACCTGGTTCCGGTAGGTAGGTACGGCGCACGGCGCCACCCAGCGGTGCAGTGCGGCGGGATCAGGAGTCGGTGAGCATTGAACGGCGAACCTGCCGTCCTGATCAAAGGAGATTAGGATTTTGCGGAAGCGTTTCTACATTCTTTTTGTGGCGCGTGGCGAGGATGGCCAACTGCGCAAAATTCCCATTCCAGTTCATTATCTCTACGTGTTGGTCGTGGGCGCAGGGATTGGTGTTCTGAGCCTGACGGGAATCGCCAGTTCATATCTGCACATGCTGCTGAAGGTTTCGCACTTCAACGAACTGCGCGCACAAAAAGAGGACTTGAAGGACCGCTACACGCAGCTTGAGCAGGTTGCAAAAGAGAGAGATATCCAGGTCGCTTCATTAGGTTCGCTGGCCAGCGAGGTTTCCTCGCTCTATGGATTGAAGAATGATCCTGTGCTGACGCCTACCAGCGACAACATCCAGGATGACGAAGTGAGCTCGTCGCTCGACCGCCTTTACACCTTGAAGGACACGGCCCTGAGTGGTGCTGCCACGACCGGTATTTCTCTTGGACTCACCAGCAACGTGACTCCAGCTGACTGGCTGCGGGCCAATTCCGCTCCGAATCTCTGGCCAGTTGAGGGGCCAATCACCGGATCTTTCGGAGAAAGAACTGATCCGTTCAACGGTGAAGGAGCCTTTCACAGCGGGGTCGACATCTCCGCATCTGTGGGTCAGCCGGTGATGGCGCCAGCCGATGGCATTGTGGTGTTCGCTGATTTCAGTGGTGGCTATGGACGCGCGATCATTCTGGATCATGGCCACGGAGTCACAACACGATATGGTCACCTCGCCAGCTTCGGGGTTACGGCGGGTCAATATGTTCACCGCGGTGACACCATCGGATACGTTGGCTTGAGCGGCCGCAGCACAGGCCCGCATCTTCACTACGAAGTTCGTATCAACGATACCCCGGTGAATCCGCACAAATACCTTCGCATTACTCTCGCTCATGCGGGCGGGTTCGCGGCGGGAAGCTAGAAGCCGTCGTCGGACGTTCCACGCCGCCGGTCGTCGGGCCCTTGCATCCTCACCTCGGAATGGAAATCCAGTGCTAGGCAGTTGAGGGTAACCGCGAAGGACGAATGACCTACTGCCTAAGTCCCATCCAGCGCTCTGAGACCACAATGGAATTGCCAGGATTCTGAGGATCGTAACGGACGGAAGTTGGCAGGCCGAGGCGGCAGGAATGAAGATTGATCAACTGCCGAAGATAAGTTACATCCTGGGAAGCTTCATAAGAGACGCCAGCGACGTCGTACCGGAAGATGAGCATGGTCGAAGGGCGATCGCCGTTGCTGCTGATTTCCTGAACATCGATCACGGTACCGTCAGTAATCCTCCCGACTTGATCAAGCCAGGCCCGGCGTTCGCGCTCGATTTCCTCCGGACCTTTGCGTTTGCGGCGCAAGAGTACATAAGCGGATAAGGCCGCACCCGAGCCGGCCAGCACCCATGCATAAATGTGAAATGGAGCAATCACGGAAGAGATGGATCGCCGTATTCAACAGCTTTCTCCAACAGCATAAGCCCTGTGTCGTAAGGATGGAAGTGGTCTTTGGGTTACGGAAGTGAGGCGGCTGGGGCAAAGCCTGTGGATTTCGTGCGTGCGTTCGATTGACGTGGTGTTTTCCGTCCGTCCTCGATCCATCAATCCGCGGGCCGGCATGCGATCAATCCGCGAACCAAGGCATAGGATAAGATGTCGCCGACTAGTTCCCGCTGGTCGCTCAAGGAGAAATGAATATGCGTTTCCATCGTTATGGGTTGGTTGCACTCTGGGTATCTGCCGGAATGATCGGCGCCGCTGACCAGCCGAAGCTCACGCCGACTCAACAAGAAGTGATCAGCGCTCACGAAGCACGGACAGCAGCCAGCAACAAACGGGATCAGGCGGCTTATTCTCGCTATGTGGCCGATGATTGCATCTTCAGCACCGATAATGGCACCGTCGCAACCAAAGCTCAGGTAATGGCGCACGTCGGAAAGCTTCCCACGGAATACGACCGCTCGACCAAGCCTCGCGAGTATCTCGTGCACGTGTATGGCGACACGGCTGTGCTGAACCTTCGCTACACCACCCACGAGCAGTTCACCGACTCCGACATCGTCAGCGAGATGCGGATGACCGAAACGTACGTCAAGAAAGACGGAAGTTGGATTCTCATTGCCAGGCAGTGGGCAAAGATCCCGACAAGTTTTCGAAAGCCGGTCACTACCGATACCGGCATTTATAAAGACTATGTCGGCCAATACGAGTGGCGTCCTCTCGATGATGTGGAGACCATTTCGCTGAAAGATGGCAAACTGTGGACGCAATCGGGTGATGACGCCCCCGAGGAATTTTTACCGTTGGGCAACGATACTTTCTTCCTGAGGACCGAACTCGGGACTAATAAATTTCTACGTGACGCGCATGGCCATGTGACTGGATATACATATCAGGACGCCGATGGACAGGAAGTCCACGTCAAGAAGATCAACTGAGTTAGAAAGGGCAATAGGCCTTTTGCCATGAATCCAGTAATCCGCTCATTGACTGCTGCGTTAGTTGCCGCTGCCGCGTGCTGGTACATTTACTGGGTTCCCGTCGCGATCGCGCTGGAGCTGTCTGTGGGGCGTTTCCGCGGGATGTGGATCATCCGGGTGCTTGGATCCCTCGCCGCCGCTGCCGGGGTCGCGCAATACACATGGTGGCATAGTTCGTGGGTACCTCAAGGACTACTAACTTGCATGGCTGTCTCCGGTGTTATCATCGGCGGCCTCGGATTCGCAGCAGGCTGGTTTGGGCCGATGATCTTCGATCCCGGATCGCAAGGGCCTGTGATCGCGATTGTTACCGGACCGCTCGGTTTCCTGGTTGGCTCTATCGGCGGGGCATTCTATTGGGCATGGCGGGGGAAGAGGAAAGAGGCCTCAGCCGCTGCGAACACGCGTAATGGATACAAACAGGCTTAATTGCTGACCAGGGCGCGCGGCGGCAAGTTTTGAACTATGTCTCATCCGGTCCGGCAAGAACTGCAAATCGTCTCATACAATCCACGATGGGTTGTGGAATTTGAGGCTGAGCAAGAGCGCATTGTGCAAGCGCTCGGAAAGCTGGCGCTCCGCATCGACCATAACGGTTCCACCGCGGTGCCGGGTTTGGACGCAAAGCCCATCATTGACATTCAGCTCTCGGTGAAAACCTTGCAGCCCATCGAGGCATACGCGGGGCCGCTGGCCACATTGGGCTGCGTTCACAAACCCCACCCTAACGACGCAGTATGCCCATTTTTCCATCGACCAACGATATGGCCGCACCGGTACCACATCCATGTGGTTCAGTTTGGTGGAGAGGAGGAACGACGTACCCTGGCATTCCGTGACTTCCTACGAGAGCACGGCGAGGTTGCACGGAAATACGCGATTCTGAAGAAACACCTTGCGGCCACAATCGATGCAGCAGACGCTTCAGCTCGCGAAGCCTACGCTACAGCCAAGACTGAATTCGTTGAACGTGTGGTTCAGACTGCACTCGCCGCGGGCTACCCACAAGACCAACTTTGACTTATGCGCGGCTCTTGCTTGCGACCGACGCTGCCATAGCTCCGGCCTTTTCCCAGGGACGCTTCGGACGTTCTGCAGCAGGTTGGTCGCGGTTCTCGATTCGATCGTAGTGGTAGGATTCGCTTACGGTTCCGAGCGATTCGTTGTAGAGGCTTGGTAAACCCAGAGCTTCCTTTAATTCTTCGGTGAACTGCTGCAGAGCTTTGAGATGATCCGCAGTGGCAGGGACTTCGGTCTTCGCAGTCTTCAGAAACTGCTGATAGCCTTTATTGACGAGCTTGGAAATCTCGCTGCCAATCAGGTAGCCGGGATAAGCGAAGATCTTGGCGTGGTCATCGCCATTTTTCTGGATCGCGGCAGAGACGTTGTATTTTTTTAAAAAGACTCGACCGTTGGTTCCGGGCGCCTCGATCAAATCAAAACCGTGATCGCGCAGCCAGCTTAAAGCGTCTTCGTATGTTCGACCTTCTTCTACTTTAGCCATTTTTTGTTCTCGCTCGGTTAGATGCGGAATCGGCCAAAAGGCACCGACATCTACTCTGGAACCAAACATCGTCTTTTATAATCTAAAGAACAGCAATTCGGGCGTGGATTCTATCGTCCGGCAGATTACGTTCGTCACGTTACAATTCAAAGCTTATGGCAGATCCTTTAGTAAAGAGTGCTCAGTCGCGGCCTGTGGCTGCCCGCTCATTCTCCGTTTCTCGTGTGTCGCGTCGCGCCGATGTGTCCGTGACTCAAGCATTTGCGAAGCTTGGGCAACTGAGCATGGAGCGCATCGGGAACACCCCGTTGCTGCGATTTCCACGCATTACCCGCGAACTTCCCGCGGTCGAGATTCTCGGCAAGGCCGAGTGGCTCAACCCAGGCGGCTCCGTCAAAGATCGCGCGGCAGCCAACATTGTCGCCCAAGCCAAGGCCAGCGGTAAGTTAACATCCGGCAAAATTTTGCTGGATTCCACCAGCGGGAATACAGGCATCGCTTATGCCATGATCGGGGCGGCGCAAGGCTTTCCTGTGACGCTTTGCATGCCGGAAAACGTGTCAGTGGAACGCAAGCGCATTCTGCATGCTTACGGCGCAAACATCATTTATACCGATCCCGCGGAAGGTTCCGATGGCGCCATTCGCATGGCGCGCGAACTTGCCGACAAGCACCCCGACGTCTATTTCTATGCCGACCAGTATTCCAACGATGCCAACTGGCAGGCTCACTACCATGGCACAGCGAACGAGATCTGGCAACAGACGGAAGGGCGCATCACTCATTTCGTTTCCATGTTGGGCACGAGCGGAACTTTCGTTGGGACCAGCCGCCGTCTGAAGGAGCTGAACCCGCGCGTGCGCTGCATTTCGCTGCAGCCGGACTCGGCATTCCATGGCATCGAGGGGGCCAAGCACATGGCAAGCGCGATCGTGCCGAAGATTTACGATCCGTCGCTGGCAGACGACGACCTCGGGATCGCTACCGAGGACGCCTACCAGATGGCAAAGCGGCTCGCGCGCGAGGAGGGCCTGTTAGTAGGGGTTTCCGCGGGAGCGGCCGTCGCTGGATGTCTGCAGCTTGCCCGCGGGCTCAAGGCGGAGGAACACGCAGTGTTTGTCACCATCCTCTGCGACTCGGGAGACAAGTATTTAAGCGAGAGATTCTGGGAAGAATGAATGTTGAGTTTTGAATGATGAGTGTTGATTGAACATTCAACATTCGACATTCAACAATGCTACGAATCTCGCGTCCTCATTACGAAGTTCTTCGCCAGCACGGAGAAGAGACCTATCCGCACGAGTGTTGCGGAGTTTTGCTCGGTCGCTTCGATGATGATCAGCGCGTGGTCACTTCGGTCGCACGTTGTAGAAACACGCGCGATGACTCACCGCAGAATCGATACAACATTGATCCCAGGGAACTGATCCGCGTTCAACGCGAAGGGCGCGGGCGTGGAGAAGAGATCATCGGCTTCTACCATTCGCACCCGGATCATCCGGCGATGTGGTCGGCTACCGATCTGGCTGAAGCACATTGGTTCGGCTGTTCTTATGTGATTACAAGCGTAGAAAAGGGGAAGGCTGCGACGACAAATTCCTTCGAACTCACTGGCAGCGAGGAGCAGGATAAGCAATTGGTGAGCGAAAAAATTGAAGTGGAATGAGATCAAGTTGCGGTGCCCAGGCTGAAGAGCG
>JAFAGX010000301.1 GCA_019237515.1 Acidobacteriaceae bacterium | reverse complement strand
TTCGCTCAGCTGACGCAGCTTTACTACACCGCTCGAGATTGATGGTGCGGTGACCACCGGCCAGGGAAAGCGCGTGGCCAATTGTACGCGAAGGAATGGGATTGAGACCAGCACCAGCAGAATAATCATCAACACCGCGCGCACCATGATCACGTCATGCAGGTTGTCATGAACGCGGTATATCCCGACAAATACCGCTCCACTCAAGGCGAGTTGCAGCCAGCTGACATAGCCGATTTTGCGGGCGATTTCGTAGCTCATGAGAACAACACTAAGCAGCCAGATGCCGGTGCTGGCGGCATAGAGTGCAAGCAAGCCGCGGTACGAGCCGCCTGCATTTAACGGGAAGTTCTTTCCCAGCAGGAAGTGCCAAACTGAGGAAGGTGCCGCCCACGCACCCAGCGTCAGCAAGGTGACAATCAGGACGACCAGCAACAACGCCGTTCCCAAAACCGCTCTGCCGCGCTCTTCCGATTCCACTCCCGCGGAGAGCGGAAACATGCTGTTTACCACCGACCAACAGAGCATGTAGACCACCCTTCCGATCACTGCAACGGCCGCGTAAACGCCGGCCAGAGTTGCCGAGAAAAAGTGCTGAACCAGGATCACATCGAGGTTGTAGATGATCATCTGGCCGATGAAAAAGACAGAAGCCTGAATGCCTTCCTGCAGCGCCGGCAATGACACGGATTGTGCCAAGGGCGAGCGAGTGCGCGGCCAGCCATGCAGGTACGCCACAACGGTGGACGCAACAATGGCAAAGATCACACCCCTCACACCCCAGCCGAGGGCCAGCGCAGCGGCGGCGGCGCCTACCTTAACGATCACCTCGAGTGCAAAATTTGTTGCCAGCCGGGGAAATTCATACAGGCCCTGCATCAGCCCGCGCTGCACCCCAAGAGGGATATAAAACAAGTTGGCGATCGCAATCAGCAGAATGTAGTGTCGATTAGGAAGGTTCAGATATTGCGAAAAGAGGCCGCTTCCATACGCCAGCGTCAGGCTGATCGCAACCGCCCAGTACCAGGCGCGCCGGTGCAACATCCGGAAAATGCCGAATTTCTCGGGCAAAGACTGGCTGCGGGCGACGAACTTCGAACAAAGAATCTGATAAGAGAGAGTAAATGAGCCCAGCAACAGCAACACCGTGTACACGGCGTTGGCATGGCCGAAACGATCGGCACCCAGCGCGTGTACCACGACGAAGTTGTAAATCAGATTCATCGCTCCGACAAAGCCGGAGCTGATCAGCAGAATAATGCTGCCGTTGAGAACTCGAGCCCTCAGATGCCAAGATGAAGACTCGTTGATCGCGTTTTCTTCTACGATCTGCGAAGCTGCTCGGAGAGGCGAATCACTCGACATCGGTACTGGTTAGATGCAGGTCTGGCCAGAGCGTGCATAGAGCCTTACCATGGCTAAAACAAATTCAGCCTTACCACGGGCAGGAACTGTGAACGAGTTCCCCCGCTGAAATTGTAGAAACTTTGTTGCGCCAACCCGAACGATAGTTTCAGTGGATAGGTAACCGGAATTTCGCCTACCCCATCGTTCAAAGATCTCCGCAAACCGCGCGTGTAAGAAACAGTGATCGAGTTGTTGATATTGTCGTAGGCGTGAAAGCCTTCCCCTCGGGACCACATGCCTTCGGCGTGAAAGCCCCAATGGGAAGCGATAGGCAGGTAGTCCACCCGAAAGGCCGGCCGGATCGCCTGTGCGATGGCATAGGCGGGGCCTTGAACCCTCCACGAGCGGAGATATTCTGCAAAGAACCCTGCCCGGACGCTTTCCCCGAACTTCCTTTGAATTCCGGCGTACGTGCTGGTTGTGAAATATTCTGCATCGGTGTAGGGCTGGTTCAGATTCTTTGGTCGAAACAGGACATCGCGTATCTGGTATCCGGTCACAAATGCAGTTCTTGCCCAGGGTCGACCGACAGTGAACTCCAGAAGGGCCGATGCATCGCGCGAGTGCAGGTTCGCGTCGACGAAAGGACCGGTCTCCCGAATGGCATCGCCGCTGACAGCAATCCAGTTAAAAAACGGGGTCGTGTTGACGTAGAGAAATTGTCTAAAAAGATTCTGACTCATTGCTTGGGGCGCATCCGCATCGCGCCTCACGGTGAATTGCAGGCCTGGATTAAACGAGATCCGGTTATCCCCGAAGCTGAGTACCGGATTGATGCCTCCATTGAAAATCGTGTCGAAGGTATTTCGATATTGAATCAAGAGTTCATTGGGAAAAGAAAACGTACCCCGTTGATTTCTTTCTTCCACTAACCCGGTGATCACTGGCAGCCCGGGAACGCGAACGCGGTAACGGGAATCAATCAGGCTTTCGTAGGAATAGCGCGGCAGTGGAAGCAGCGCAGGATTCTGAATGCCGCGAATCCTGGCGTCCATCTGGTAGATGTTGATGTCTTCGAAAACTGGCGAGAAGGAAGCCTGAGGCACGTAGCTGAGCTTGTCGTTAAGTTGCCGGCCCTCGGTATCCGCCAGGTACATTTCGGTTTGCTCAGCTGACTCGTTGCCCTGCATGATCTGATTGGCCTGCGCAATATTCGATAGCGCCTGGACCGTGTCATGTTCCTGGCTGTAAACATTCGACATGGCAACCAAATATTCATAGTTGTCGACGTGGTCAGGATTGTTGCCCACACTCTGCAAGAGAGCTTGTGCATCACGCGTCTGCCCCTGCGCCAGGTACACATTAGCTAAGCCGAGATCGACCGACTCCGGATCGGCTCCATCCGCCTCAGCTCGCTGATAATACTTTTTTGCGAGATCAAATTGATTGATGGACCGTAGCACGCCCGCAGCCTCGATGAGATTCTCCGGCGTTACGGCTCGGGCTTCGCCAACGCGGGCTTCCGCAAGCCCGAATGCGACCTGCTGAGCGGCATCATTTGGGCGACCGGAATCCACAAACAATCTTGCTAAGGCCAGCCGGACTTCAACACGGTCAGAATGCGGCGCGGTC
>JAFAGX010000272.1 GCA_019237515.1 Acidobacteriaceae bacterium | reverse complement strand
GTACGAGAATCGATTTCGCCACATCGACCCGGCCCAGATTCAACAAGGCAATTCCTTGATTCACTGGAGCCATGCTGAGTTTCGGATCGAGCGCGGCAGCCGCTTCGAACTTCGTGAGTGCTTTCTCGAAAAGCTGCTGGTTCATGTAACCCGCGCCGATATTGTTCAGCCGCGCGGCTTCAACGCTCTTGTCGGCGGGCGAGGAACTCTGATCCAGCGCCAGGAATAAAACGGCTGCCGCAAGGATTATTCCTACACCAACAACTTTTCTTGAAAGCATGCGAAGTCACAGTAAACCACAGAGGGCACGGAGAAACACAGAGGTTCTCGAGCGGCTGCCCTCTGTGCTTCTACTTTGAGTTTTTCCGATACGCTCTCGTCGCGACAATTCCTTTGCCTTCCTGCACTGTGATGATCTGGCCGGCAGGAACAGCCGAAAGCTTATCTATTTGGCCACTCGGCCATTGCACTTCTGCTGAGTCGGCTTTGGTTGCACTCCCCAATCCGAACGTGAGAACGAGTTCGCTCTGCGACAGATAGCTTGATCCACTGTGCAACGTCTGCGACTGCTGATCTTTGCCAGCGACCACGTGCACGACTGCACCAATGCCATCGCGATTCGATCTTGTCCCAACCAGCTTCATTCGAAAACTGTGATTGCTCACGCCTTCACTGCTGTACAGATAAGCCGGGCCGCCGTTTGTCGTGAGCAGGATGTCCAGCGCTCCGTCGTTATCTATGTCGGCATACGCCGCTCCGCGAGCAACTTTTGGGCTGGCGAAGGCTGCTCCCAGCGAATTCGTGACCTCCTGAAATTTTCCGCTACTCATATTGCGAAAGACATGGGGCGGCTCGGCATAGGAAACCCGCTTCTGAACGCGCTCGATAGCGTCTTCGATATGGCCATCGGCAACAAAGATGTCAGGCCAACCGTCATTATCGTAGTCGAAAAAGAAGCAGCCAAACCCTAACGTGACCAAGGTTGCGCGGCCGATCTCGGAAGTGGGAGCTTCATCCACAAACAATCCGTTGCCTTCGTTGTGATATAGCGAGAGCATCTGGTTGGCGAAGTTTGTAATGATGATGCTGGGATGCCCCGAACGGTCGTAATCCGCGGCATCGACTCCCATGCCGGCCCGAGCCACGCCATCCTCGCTGAAAGCAATGCCCGCTGGTACTGCTTTTTCTTCGAACGTGCCATCGTGCTTATTCAGGTAGAGCTTGTTGGGCTGAGTGTCATTGGCCAGCAGAATATCGGGCCAGCCATCCCCGTTGTAGTCGAGGATCGCAACTCCCAAAGTCTTTGAACTCGGGTCGTACATCCCGGCCTTCTGGGTTGCATCTTCGAACTTGCCATTGCCCAGGTTATGCCATAACCGAGCCGATGCACCTTTATATGACTCCGGTGTGCAGTAGGATTTGTGTGTGCCGTCGAGAGTGCAATAGAGGTCGCCTTTTTCCGACCACTGCACATAATTCGCGACTACAAGATCCAACTTTCCGTCCCGGTCGTAGTCGACCCAAGCAGCACTCGTCGAGAATTCGTCCGGCCCCCACAAACCCGCGGCTTTTGTGACATCTGTAAACGTGCCGTTCCCGTTGTTATGAAACAGATGGCTCTGGCCGAGGGCGCTGATGAAGATGTCGTCGTAACCATCGTTGTCATAATCTCCGATGGCAACGCCGAGCCCGAACATTGGAATAGCCAGGCCTGCCTTGCGAGTCACATCCGTGAACGTGCCGTCGTGATTGTTGTGGTAAAGCTTCATGGTGCTCGGGGCGCTTTTGGTGTGCCCCGGCCAATCCTCGCCGTTGATGAGAAGAATGTCGGGCCAGCCGTCGTTGTCGTAGTCGATAAAAGCGCATCCCGGCCCCATGGTTTCCGGCAGATACTTTTTTCCGAATGCGCCGTTGTTGTGCACAAAGTGAATCCCTGCCTGGCTGGTAATGTCACGAAACTGGATGCGCTGAGCGTGAGCAGAACCTAGGAAAACGAATAACCACAGAGACACGGAGACGCAGAGAAATTTACAAACCCTTAACAGCCTCTGGGCGAATGTCAATGTGAGCCCCCCGCGAGCACGGGATGATTTTGGCAAGCCGAGCGTTGCTCGGCCGGACAGTCGGGGGCGGCTGTCCCCACGTGTGTCGTTATTACCTCCAACGGCACGGAGACATGCTCGTGAACCGGCTGGCGTTCGTTGTTGTCTTCAGGATTGAGTTGCCGGTAAGGGCCGGTGATCGCTTGCGAAGCTTCGTCGGCCTTAAATCGAAGATATCGTTGCTCGTGCTCGCGCGCCTGCTTCTGATCACCCAAGCCGTTGTAGCAAAGCATCAGGTTGTAATGAGCCTGTAGGTCCTCGGGATCGATTGCCAAAACCGATTCCAGTACGTTGACAGCCTCTGAGTACTTTCGTTTTAAGAAGAGAATGCGTCCAAGGTCATTCAAGGCCACCCGATCGCGAGGATACTGAGCCAGAACTTTTCGCAGGTGGTCGGTGGCTTCATCGTAGCGGCCATCGCTGCGGAGAACTTTGGCATAGAAGAAATGGGCGCGGGCTAGATTGGGGCTAAGCGACAACGCCTTTTCGAGCACCGTGCGT
This sequence comes from Acidobacteriaceae bacterium, assembly GCA_019237515.1. The sequence goes on along the minus strand of JAFAGX010000272.1, from coordinate 2,444 downwards.
GCCCGCACCATGTCACCTTCCTGTACAGCTGCGCGCCCAATGTTCACCCATCCATCCGGATTATTCGGATCCGCCTCAGTCACTTTGACAAATGCTGCTTGCGCGCCTTTCAAATCTCCTTGAAGCAGAAGCCCGATTCCGTAATCATTCCACCGCTGCCAGTCATCTTTCTGCGTGATTGTTTTAGGCTGCGCTGGTACCGCGTTTTTCGGCGCGACATTCACTGTCACCTGATCCTCGGCAATCGCTATGACTGGAACGTTCGGGATTTTCTCTTGCTTGGCTGACACGCCTGTCAAAGATCCCGTAAACACGTACTTGGTATCATCGAACTCCGGTGCGACTTCGGCTTTCGGCTGACCAGGTTCCGCAATTCCGGCAAATGAGAATTGCGTATTCCACCAGGAGAACTTGCGATAACACAACCGCGCATGCAGTGTGATCTTGTCCCCGGCATTTTGCGGAATGTGCACGCGATAGTGAACCGTATCGGCCGCGCCCGGGGGGATCAGGTGCACATAAACCACAGATCGAGTTGCCCAGGCATTCCGTTTGTTAATGGGATGACCGTGGCCGTCGATCTGAAGCGAGCGATAGAAATGCGCGCCTTTTTCCACCGGTCCCTTGCCGCTGTCCTCAACCATGCCGCTCCAAAATACGGTCTGACCTTTGTCATCCGTGCCTTTCAACTCCAGCCACGTGTCGTACGCATCGACGGTGCCTCCAGGGAAAAAGTGGCCAATTCCTTTTGTGCGGACCACAACATCCACTCGAATCGTATCTCCACGCCGGACGACAGTCTGCATACGATTCAAAGGCGCAGTCAGGGGCAGTACTTCGCCTTCCGATGAGGGTATGATTTTCGATTCGGCCTCTTCCCCCACCGCAAATTCCGTCGCCATATCATTCTGCGCCATGGCACCCGGCTTCAAATCAGCTTGGGCCGGTGAAAGCGCAAAGATGTCGACGCTCAGAATTCCACTTTTCAGAAAATCTTCTGTGATCTTGAGTTGCTCGGCATCTTCGTTGGCGGTTGGCAACGCGGTATTCGCCGCCGGAAAGCGATGCGAATGCACGAACCCGTTGATATTTCCCTGGTCGGCTGATCGGCTGAGCGGCATGTGGCAGTCGGCGCATTGCGCCGGCTTTGGCGGATAATAAAAGGATCTCGCCCCCTGTCCGGAAACGCCGCTGGCCTGCCAATTGTCGTATTCGTTGAAGCCGCGAATCCAGCGGTAGTGGTTCACCGGAACATCGAGATGAACCTTATGGCAGCTCGAACAGAACTCGGCCGTTTGCTCTCGCATGAACGGCTTCAAGAACACCCGCCGATGTGGTTCAGGATTCAAATTGACGAGAAAATCATGCGCCCAACGCACGACAGGATTTTTGGTTGCGGCCAGTTCATGCAGCTTCGGGTATTCGAGATAGAAATCCGCTTGGCCCATCGTGCTTTTGACGTGCGCAATCGAGTGGCACATCATGCAGCCTAACCCCGCTTGCGATTCGGGACGGTGCACGATCTGCTTGATCGGCGTGTCCATCAATCCACTGTAGAGAACCGCGGGATCGTGGCATCCGCCGCACCATTTGGAAGGTTTGGTACCAACCGTGTCCTGCATGTACTCAATGCTCTTGCGATACCACTGATTGTTGAATGATGAGAAGTGGTGCGCGGAACTGAACCACTGATTGTAGATGTCCTCATGGCAGCGCTTGCAGGAATCCGATTCCATGAAAAATTTGCTGGGAATTTTCTGGTTCCCGTAGATCTGGGCTGAACTGGGAAAGAATGGACCCGCCGGGCCGTCGCCTTCGCCGTTCATTGTGGCGGGAGGCATTGCAGGATTTTGAATCCGCGCGTGATTCTGCCATCTGGATTCTCGTAAATAGCGCGCTCCGAAGCCGAGAGCGGCAATTGTGATAAGGGTAAGGCCGAGGCGAATCGCGAAATGGCTCGACCAGCCGTGACGGCCGGTCCATTCCGCAAAGAGGATCCCGACGGCCGCGAGTGAAATCAGGATGTGCGCGTAAAGCAAACTCCACTCGGCCTTCGGTGTGCCGGTTTTGATCAAAATTAAGCCCATGATCCCACCCGCTAGCAAAAGTAGATAGCCAATGCGGGCAGCATTGTTCAATTCGCGCAGGAGAGAGTAAAGAAATATGACAAGTAGAATTGCCGTGATGCCGCCAACGACCGCGTGCAGCAGAACGATGCCTGCATAGAAAATGTTGGGCTGCGGAAATGTGTACAGATACGCGGCGGACGCAACGAGGAAGATCAGGCCTGCAGATAGCAGCCGCCGCGCCGAAGATTGAAGCGATGAACGAACTTGCATGAGGGAAACTAGGCCGACCACCCCTGTCGGTCAAAAGAATTTTTCGCTGCAACAGGTTATCGCTTCTGCGAAGTAGCGAAATAGTACAAAGAGGTTAGGAGCAAC
>JAFAGX010000640.1 GCA_019237515.1 Acidobacteriaceae bacterium | reverse complement strand
TGCCGGCACACGCATCCCGCGGCCGATTCCTTCCTGAGCGTGGTTGAAAAGCACAAACTCACTGTCGACCAGATCACCGAGGTTACTGCTCATGTGCATCAGGGCGCGATTGACGTGCTGGGCACAGTGACGAATCCGCAAACTGTGCATCAAGCCAAATTTTCGATGGGGACGGCGCTGGCATTGCTTGCCATTTTCGGCCGGGCGGGAGTGCGGGAATTTGATGATCACTGGAATGATCCCCGAGTTATCGAGTTTCGGCAGCAAGTGCGATTGATTCTGGACGAAGAAGTCGATCGCTCCTACCCATCTCGATGGATTGGAAAGGTGACGGTCAAAACTTCCGATGGGCGGACATTCCATGGCCGAATCGAAGATCCGAAGGGAGATCCTGCCAACACGCTCAGCCGGAAGGAACTAGAAGAAAAAGCCATGTGCCTTGCGGAATACTCCCATGGAGCTGACGAAGCAGAAATCAAACAGGTATTCAAGCAGATCTGGCAACTCGCCCAGTTGCCGAAAGTAGGACCTCTGCTCACATCACGCCGATAAACGCCGAAGTTCTCGCCCAAGACGAAGATTTTTTTGCTTCCCCTATCCAAGAGTTTGTGCGCAATGGTATACCATGCGGATACTGTTGGTACGCGCCAGGCATCGGCATATGCCCGCGCAAAATCGAAACTGAGGCGAACATGTCCGAATTCAAGCTGACTTACGCAACGATGTTTGATCCGCCAGAGCAAATGCACGCTTCTTATGAGGCTGCGATTCCGCGTGTCCGCCAGTGCATGGGCAGGTCTGTCGGAATGCTGATCAACAACATGGACCACTTCTCGAGCGACAGCTTCGAAAACCGCTCGCCTGCCAATGTTGATTGGCTGCTGGCCCGTTTGCCGCAAGGAACCGCAAAGGATGCTGAACTGGCAGTAGCGGCCGCCAAACAAGCGTTTCCTAAATGGAATGCGACGAAGTGGCAAGATCGCGTGCGCATCGTCCGGCAAGTGACGGAGGTGATTGAAAGTCGTCTTTATGAGTTGGCAGCGGCAACCACTTTGAACGTCGGAAAAAACCGTCTTGAATCGCTGGGGGATATCCAGGAAGCGGTTGACCTCCTGCGCGCGTCGTGCGACGCGATGGAGCAGAACAACGGCTACAAAACGAAAATGGGAAGCGAGCCAATTCCCGGGCACGTCGTTCACAACTTCAGTGTGATGAAGCCTTACGGAGTGTGGCTGGTGATCAGTCCATTCAATTTCCCGGCGTCTCTGACGTGCGGGCCGGTTGGCGCAGCTCTGGTCAGCGGCAATACGGTGGTCACAAAGCCTTCGGTTGAAACCGCATGGATTGTGCGTTTAATCAGTGAATGTTTTCGGGATGCAGGTGTCCCGGATGGTGTCTTCAATTATGTGACGGGGCAGAACGAGCCTCTCGGACAGGCCTTATTGGACAACCCCGATATTGCGGGGATCACGTTCACGGGATCGTATGCGGTGGGCATGAAGATCTACCGCGAAAATAGCAGGTTCCGTTACCCGCGGCCGCTGGTGCTCGAAATGGGCGGCAAGAACGCAGCCGTGGTTTCAGCCAATGCCGACGTTGAACGAGCGGCATGGGGCATCGTCCGTTCGGGATTCGGCGCACAGGGTCAGAAGTGTTCTGCTCCGTCGCGGGTTTACGCGGAAAAGCCGATCTACGACAAACTGCTCGAGCGTATTCTCGACCTTACGAAGTCGCTGGTTGTGGGCGATCCGACGGAACGCAATGTATACCTCGGTCCCGTGATTCGTGAGCGGTCGTACTCCAACTTCAAAGAATATTGCGGGCAGCTGTCGGAGGCAGGAAGGATTGTTTTCGGTGGGCACACGCTCACTGCCGGTGCGCTTGCGAAAGGGTACTATTGCGAACCCACTGTGGTGGTGGATGTTCCTCGTGAGCACCCACTGTGGCGTCACGAAATGTTTGTGCCGCTGATCATGCTCGACCGTGTCGATAATCTGGAAGAAGCATTCCGGCTGGCGAATTGCGTTGAATACGGATTGACCGGCGGATTTTTTGGTACACGCGAGGAAGCTGAACGATACTTCGACCAGATCGAGGTCGGCGTCGCCTATGTCAATCGGGCTCAAGGGGCGAGCACTGGGGCGTGGCCAGGCTATCAGTCCTTCGGGGGCTGGAAAGGCTCCGGCTGCACGGGGAAGGGAAGCGGCGGCCCGTATTATCTGCTATCGTACCTGCGGGAACAGAGTCAGACGGTGGTCGATTAACCGGGTGAATCGCAGATACGCAGGTGAAAGTTTACGAATGCTCAAAGTAAGAGCACGTAAAAATTCGGCTATCGCTAGCGGCAATGGTACGCGCGGAGAGGAAGCGTATCAGAAGATCCGCACGGGCATTCTGAAAGGCGACTTTGCCCCTACCTCGCCCTTATCGGAATACCAGTTAGCCGCGCAGTTCAAGCTCAGCCGTACCCCGGTGCGGGAAGCCCTTACTCGTCTGGAGCACGAGGGAATGGTACGCACGGTGGCCGGACGAGGGGCTTTTGTCGCGGAGTTGACGCCTCACGACATCATGGAAATTTATCAAGTGCGGGAGCAACTCGAATCTTATGCTGCGCGGATTGCGGCAGAACACATGGATGCCGCCGGCGTGCAGAAGCTGAAAGACATCATCGAGCAGATGCACGAATGCGCAGCGGCGGGATACTCCAAGGAGACGTTTGAAACCGACATCAGCCTGCACAAAACCATTGTTCGCGCCACGCAAAATCAGCGAATGTTCGCCATTCTCGCTACATTGGACGATCAGATGCACCGCATTCGTTCGATGTGGCCACGCACTCGGCATTGGTTGGACCGCACTCTTGCTGAGCACGACCTTATCGTTAAGTGCATCAGGAAGCATGATGCGGATGGCGCCGAGAAGGCCATGTGCAATCATCTGCGGTTGTCCTGCGAGCGCGCCGTGAGCTTTTTACTGCCCATGCGTAGGGATTGACACTCGGTGATGGCAGAGCGCGGCGCCTCGGTGATCATCATCGGTGCGGGCATTGTCGGGGCCTCGATCGCCTATCATCTGTCAGTCCGTGGCTGTACCGATGTATTAATCCTGGAAAAAGCGGAAACGGAAGTCACGGGGAGCACCGCGCGTTCAGCCGCTGGGGTACGCCACCAATTCTCCACTGAAATCAACATTCGCTTATCGCTGTATAGCATCGAACAGCTCCAGCACTTTAACGAACGAGTAGGCGGGCACGCCGATCTCAAACAAGTCGGATACCTGTTGCTCGTCAACAATGCGGAGACATGGACCGCATATCAGAAGAATGTCGGGCTGCAAAACTCGTTTGGCGTCCGCTCCCGCGCAATCGCCCCGGACGAGGTTCCGCATTTTATTCCCGGCACAAGAATTGATGACCTGCTGGGAGCCACATACTGCCCTGATGACGGATACTGCAATCCACACGGTATCGCTACCGGCTACCTCGCCCGAGCCAAAGAACTTGGTGTTCGCTTGAAGCGCCGCACACCAGCGACTGGGATACGCAAAACCGGCGATCGCGTGACTGCGGTCGAAACACCCGATGGAGTCTTCTTCTGCGAGGTAGTTATTAACGCAGCCGGAGCATGGGCAGGGCAGGTCGGCACGCTCGCGGGACTAAATATCCCGGTCACGCCATACCGGCGATGCGTCTACATGACGGAGCCATTCTCGCTGGTTCCAAATGAAATCCCGCTCACAATCGACGTGGGGAGCGATTTCTATATGCGCAAGGAAGGACAGAAGGTACTTTTTGGTCTGTCAAATCTCAAGGAACCGCCCGGCGAAAATCTGGCCGTGGATTGGGAGTGGCTCGACACCGTCATGGATGCGGGAATCGCCCGTTTCCCAATGTTGCAGCATGCCGGCCTTGCGCCGAAGAATTGTTGGGCGGGACTGTACGAGATTACGCCCGATCATCATCCCATCCTCGGCTTTCATCCCGAATTGCCGAATTACGTGGATGCCAGCGGATTCAGCGGACATGGCGTTATGCACTCGCCGGCTACCGGCATGCTTATCGCCGAGGAAATCCTGGATGGCCGCGCGCACACTATCAATATCGATGAGCTGCGGATCGCTCGTTTCAAAAACCAGACGTTGCCCGGCGAAGCCAACGTCTTCTGACGTCACGAACAATTGCTACTTTGCCTGCAGCGTCTCGATGTAGTCGGTGAGGTTCTTCAGCCGCATCATGCTGATGCTTTCGTGAGCATCGATGGAATGGAACAGAGTTCCCCAAACCGGCATGTCCTTCGAGCCGTGTGCGGCAACCGAACGCTCGCCGCTGATCGTGTCATAAACCTCATTCCGGGGAAACTTGCCACTATTGCGTTTTGCCAAGGTGGTCAGATCGGTCGGTGGCACCTTGAGCGCGGAAGCTGCGGGGCCGTCGCCTTTCCCCTCTTTGCCATGGCAAGCGGCGCAGTAGGCGACATACATTTGCGAACCGGACGCCGCCGATGTGTGTTGAATGGGCACTTTCTCGACGTTTTTTTGCTGGGCGGATGCGATTCCGGCCAGACAAAACACTGCTGCAAACAGCACAACGAAAGAACGGTTTGTCATCTCCCCTCCTTGACTGTCCATTCTCACTGTAAGTTGCACGGCACGCCGCGGCGACGCAATCCATCACAAAACGACGTGACGTAAGTTGCGTTTGCACGTGCAAAAAAACATTGGATCCGCGAGTTTGCCGAACTCTCCGCGAAAGAGCGCACTGACGCTCCTTTGTCCAAACGGAGTACCGTCAGTGTGCGGGCAGTATACCGGATTTTGCTTGACAGCGCTGCCCCGATGGGTAAAGAATCCCCGACACGGCTTAACTGGGCGTTCGACTAGCTGTTCTTCTTGCATAGTAGTCCTCGTCTTAATGCATTCTGTCTGCGTGAGGGGGATGGGTCATGGCACAGTCGAGGGTTACCACACTCGTGGTCTCTTCAGTTGTGGTTGTGGTTACCGCGGTTTTCTTGCTCTCTGGATTGGCCCGCGCGCAGGGTGCTGCCACCGGCGCGATCAGCGGTGAAGTCCTGGATTCGACCGGCGCCGTGATACCGAGCGCCAAAGTCCAAGTGATCGATGCCGGGACCGGGCAGGCGGTGCGCGAAGTTGTCAGCAGTTCGAACGGGACTTTCGCGGTC
>JAFAGX010000589.1 GCA_019237515.1 Acidobacteriaceae bacterium | reverse complement strand
GCGACATCGATCGGCACGTTTTCGATTACGTCCACTTTCTGATTGCGCAGGACTTCCTTGTTGATGATGTCCTCGATATCCTGCAACTCTTCGTCGGCTACGGCGGTGAAGTGCGAGAAGTCGAAGCGCAGATGATTGGGCGCGACAAGCGAACCCGCCTGCTTCACATGCTTGCCCAGAACCTCTCGCAGGCCCGCATGCAGCAGGTGCGTGGCTGTGTGATTGCGCATGGTAGCTTCGCGAATGTCGGTGTTCACCACGCCGTCGACTTTGTCGGCTACGTGAATAGATTGTTTGGCGATGACCTGATGCGCGCGCACACCCTGAATCGGGTAATAGGTGCCCTTGACTTCCGCGACTACTGCGTTGCGATCATCGCTGTAAAGCGTTCCACGGTCCCCAACCTGGCCACCGGATTCAGCGTAGAAAGGCGTGTGATCGAGAATGACTTCACCTTCGTCCCCTGGCTTGAGTTCTTGCACGCCTTGGCCATTCTTGACGATCGCCAGCACTTCGCAATTCTCCGAGCGCGTCTGGCGGTATCCTTTAAATTCTGATTTTGGAAGTTGCTGGTAGGCTGGATTGGCTGTTTGCTTCCCCGCCCCTTTCCACGAGGCGCGTGCCCGAGCCTTCTGTTCCTCCATCGCATGATCGAAACCGGATTGATCGAACTTGATGCCTTGATCCCGCGCTGCATCTTGCATGAAATCGAGAGGCATCCCAAATGTGTCATACAGTTTGAAAGCTTCGGCTCCAGCGAGTTGGTCTTTTGATCGCTTGAGAATATCTTCCAGGCGTTGCAATCCAAGTTCTAGCGTGTGAGAAAAGCGCGTTTCTTCGGCGTGAACGCTCTTCGAAACTCGATCCGCCGTTTCGCTCAACTCGGGATAGGCGTCCTGCATCAGATCGCGAACTGCATAAACCATGTGGTAAAGAAACGGCTTGGTTTGGCCGAGCAAGCGTCCATGCGTAATTGCACGGCGAATGATTTTGCGGAGTACGTAGCCGCGGCCTTCGTTGGAGGGCAAAACTCCATCGGAAATCAGAAAGGTTGCGGCGCGGGAATGATCAGCAATCACGCGAAGGGAAGCTGCGGACTTGTGATTACTTTCTGTCGAGCTTCGCTCGACTTGGACGGGCGAGACGCCCGTCCCCACATGACCAGTACCTGTCCCAGCTTGCGTAGGGACAGCCGCCCTCGGCTGTCCGGGCGGGCGAAGCCCGCCAGTGATTTCTTCCGCCCGAGCGATCAGCGTAGTGAACACATCCGTGTCGAAAACCGAAACTTTGTTTTGCAATACCGACGTGAGCCGCTCCAGGCCTGCTCCTGTATCGATCGATGGTTTGGGAAGGTGATTTAGTTTGCCGGCGGCATCCCGGTCAAACTGCATGAAGACGAGGTTCCAGATCTCCACATACCGGCCGCAGTCGCACCCGAAGGCACAATCCTGATGGCCGCAATCGGATGCGACCGGGCCCATATCATAGTGAATTTCGCTACAGGGACCGCACGGGCCGGTGTCGCCCATTTGCCAAAAGTTGTCTTTCAAGCCAAATTCAAAAATTCTGTCTTTGGCAACGGCCTGCCCAACCCACAAATCGTACGCCTCGGCATCTCTCGGCACGCCACCTTCACCTTTGAAGATCGTGACGAACAACTTGTCTTTCGGAATTCCGAACCACTCGGGCGAGGTGATCAACTCCCAGGCGTAGGCAATTGCATCTTTCTTGAAGTAATCACCAAAGGAAAAATTCCCCAGCATTTCAAAAAACGTCAGATGGCGATTGGTGAAGCCGACGTTTTCGAGATCATTGTGCTTTCCGCCCGCGCGCACGCATTTCTGGGAAGTTGTCGCACGCTTGTAATCGCGCTTTTCCAGGCCCAGGAAGACATCTTTGAACTGATTCATCCCCGCATTGGTGAACAGCAGCGTGGGATCGTTGTGGGGAACGAGCGACGAGGAATGGACCTCGCGATGTCCGTGCTGGACGAAGTAATCCAGGAATTTCCGCCGAATTTCAGAGCCGGTCAGCATGGAAATTCAATTCTAAAGGAAAACCACAGAGGACACTGAGGGTCACAGAGCCATTCTGACGTTCGGCTCTTGCCTTCGCGCGCTCTGCGGTTGTGTCGACCGGCGTCTACTTCACTGCATCTGCGGTTTTGTCTGCGCCCTTCTCCACTCCCTTGCCGACATCTTTCACTCCGGTCTTGATCCCATGCCCAGCCTTCTTGGCAACATTCTCGCCGGTTTTGCCGGTCTTGTCGGCAGCTTTTCCAGTATCTTTAACCGCCGTTCCGGTTGCCTTACCGGTATCTTTAGCTGCGACCTTTGTATCTTTGACCGCCGTCCCGGTTACTTTGCCGGTATCTTTAGCGGCGGTCTTGGTCGCCTTGCCGGTATCTTTTGCTGCGGTCTCCGTTGCCTTACCAGTGTCTTTTGCGCCTTTCTCTACGTCAGTACCCACTTGGGCAAATAACAGACTTCCACAGCCAAGCAACATCGCAATCAGAAGTTTCCCTAATTTAAATTTCACGTGAGCCTCCTCAAAGATGGGATGCTCGCCAGAGTACTCGGACTTTATTTATATGGCAATAAGTTGTTGGATCATTCCACTTTGCCCTCTAATGCGCCAAGGGTTTCATCATCCACATCCCATTTCTTAAGGATCGAAAAAATCGTCTTCGAAGCGAACCCTGCGCGAATGAGTTGACGAAAAACCCGGGCCACATGTTTTTGATCTTTGGGCTTTGTAATCCTTTTCCTCCGCAAGTAGTCACGGGCTTGGCGTTCTTCATTTACGTCGTCAAAAGCGGAATCCACCGCCTGGTCGATGATTTCCGCGTGAACACCTTTGGCTTTGAGATCGGAAATCACACGCCGCCTGCCATATTTCTCGTTATCTCTTCGAAACGAGGAATAAGCGGCGGCATAACGCGAATCATTGAGATAACCATGATCCTTCAAGCGACGAATCACCAGTTCGAGCAACGTTTGTCCGTACTCGGTCTGCGTTTCGATCCGCGCACGCAGCAGACGTTTGAGTTCGGCAACTGTTCGCATTCGACGTCCAAGCGCACCAATCGCGTACGCGTAAAGTTCTTCTTCGGAATCGGTTTTGCGGGGCCGAGGAAAAGCCATTATTCACAGTCCTTTAATAGTTCCAGGTCTGAGGTCCGCATCTATTCAAGTATTTACCTCTTTTTACATCTTTTTGGTGACAGCTGGAACTTTTCGGCGTCTATCCACGTAATGAATAACATAGAGAGGACGGCGGTCATGCTTACCATAGAGATCGAACGGAGCGGCAATGTAGCGGTGATGAGGTGCGCGGGGCGAATTGTCCGCGGACAGGAAGTTCAGAAGCTCAGAGCGGCCGTAACGGCAGAAAAGGACAGCCGCATGGTCGTGCTGGACCTTGGGGACGTGGAGGCAGTTGATGCTGGCGGCCTGAATACGCTGGTCTCTCTTCACCAGTGGACACGTGGGCGGGGCATGCAGTTGAAGCTGGTCAATCCCTCTCACTTCGTTCACGAGATGTTGACGCGTACAAAACTGGATCGGCTTTTCGATGTGTCCACCTTTCGGCGCGCGTTGTACGTCTTAAGTGGAGCAGAATGCGCCGGGCATGCGGTGAGGTTCGCAGCCCAAGCATAACGAGAAGCGGATCTCTACGTATATTCGGAGCGGTGGTAGAACGGGCGCGCCCTTGGGCGCGCCCGCACTGTTTTCAGGAGGTTACTCTTCAGTCGCCGAACCCGGTGGCTTGCATGGCGTTTTTGGAAATGTCGCTGGTCGACGAGATTCCCTGCATACGCAGCTTGAAATCGTCGGCATTCGAGGCATTCTCCAACGCGGTTTCGTAGTTCACCAGCCCCGCCTGGAACAGATCCCAGAGAGACTGATCGAAGGTCTGCATACCATATTGCGAAGTCCCCGAGGAAATGGCATCGCGAATGGCACGGGTTTTCTCCGGGACCAGGATGCACTCGCGAATGTACGCAGTGTTTATCATGACTTCGACGGCTGGCACGCGGCCTTCCCCATCGCAGCGTTTCACGAGTCGCTGACTGACCACGGCCCGGAGTACGGCGGCCAATTGCAAACGTATCTGCTTCTGCTCCGGCGGCGGAAAGACTGCGATGATTCGGTTGATGGTTTCTACTGCATCAAGCGTGTGCAATGTCGAGAAGACCATGTGACCGGTCTCAGCAGCGTGCAACGCGGTGCCGATAGTATCAATGTCGCGCATTTCGCCGACCAGGATGACGTCCGGATCTTGACGCAGAGAAGCTCTTAGCGCCGCTCCGAATGACGGCGTGTCAACTTCGATTTCTCGCTGATTGACGTAGCCCTTTTTGTCGCGGTGCAGAAATTCGATTGGATCTTCGATCGTGATGATGTGTTCGGCGCGAGTGGAATTGATACGGTCCACCATGGCAGCCAAGGTTGTCGACTTACCAGAACCGGTTACGCCCGTGACTAGGATCAGCCCTCGGGGCATATCGCAAATCTGTTCAACAACTTTCGGTAAATACAGTTCGTCTAGAGCGCGGATTTTGGTCGGAATGACGCGGAGTACCAGTCCGACATTTCCGCGCTGCTGAAAGACGTTCACACGGAAACGGCCCAAGCCTGCCACGCCGTATGCCATGTCGATTTCCGTGCTCTCTTTGAATTTCTGTTTTTGCCGCGCCGACATCATGCTGAAGGCCATGGTCAACATGTCTTCGGCGCTGATGCGGGGCTGGTCAGTCAGCGGAATCAGTTCGCCATCGACCCGCAGATGAGGATAGTTGCCCACCTTCAGGTGCAAGTCGGAGGCGCGCCGCTCCATAGCGATGCGAAGCAGGTCATCAATATTCATGCGAAGTTCTCAAAGAGGAACACTTCGTATGATGAACGGAAATTGAGTTCTGCCCAAGATGACCTAGGTAATGCATCGAGATTGTGCGGAGCTTCGCTCCGCCGGACAGTCGAGCGCGGTTGTCCCTATGTGTACCGGAGATAAAAAAGCCGCCCCGCAGGGCGGCTGGATTGAGAAGTGGACTCAGAGCTATACGCTCACGGGCTGCTTGCTGCGCACCGGCACCGGCGTCAGCCAGTTGAATCGATCCGGCCGCTCGCCGCGAATGATGCCGTAGAACTCCTTTTGAATCGCCTTGGTGATGGGTCCGACCACGCCTTTGCCGACGCTGATCTTGTCGACGGAACGAACGCCGGTGATTTCGGCGGCCGTGCCGGTGAAGAAAACCTCGTCAGCAATGTAAAGCAGTTCGCGTGGAATGCCCTGCTCGACGATGGGAATCCCGAGATCACGGGCGATGCAAAGAGCCGAATCCCGAGTGATTCCGGGCAGGACAGAATTTCCCAACGGCGCCGTCTGCAGTACGCCATTGCGAACGACAAATACGTTTTCTCCTGAACCTTCGCTGACGTAGCCATTCGCGTCTAAAGCAATTCCTTCAACATAGCCATTAAGGATGGCTTCCATCTTGATCAGCTGCGAGTTCATGTAATTGGCGCCGGATTTTGCAATTGCCGGCAGAGTATTGGGCGCAATGCGCGTCCAGGACGAGACGCAAACATCCACGCCCTGCTCTGCATCCGAACCCAGGTACTTGCCCCACGGATAGTTGCAGATATAAACCTCGGTCGGCGAATTGAACGGATTCACTCCCGCTTCCCCGTAGCCGCGCAGAACGATTGGCCGGATATAGCACGGCCACACGCCGTTTCTGCTGACTAACTCGACCATCGCAGAAACCAGGTCTTCGCGGTTGAAGTCTACGTCAATCCGATAAATTCTGGCCGAATCTACCAAGCGTTGCATGTGCTCGTTAGCACGAAAAATTGCCGGACCGCTGGGCAGCGAGTAACAGCGGATACCTTCAAATACAGAGGATCCGTAGTTCACCACGTGCGACATGACGTGAAGTGTCGCCTGGTCCCATGAAATAAAGTTGCCGTTGTGCCAAATTTTCTCGGTTTTCTGAATCGCCATGCGCGCTCCTAAACCTTAAGATTCATGTCTACAGCGGAGGATGCGTTTGTTTGATGCCAAAATTCGTTATCGTGGGCGGATCCGACTTGTCGGCGCACAACAAGCGGCACGATAAACCCAAGGGGAAGGATCTCGGTTACAGGTTGGATTATACCCCGAGGCGGATTTTTACCGAGTCGTTTTTTCGTAAAATCTCGTGACTCCGGCGCCAGCAAACAGGAGTCTTTTGTCTATACGCGATATGTCTATCGCTGAGTGCCGCCGGCTACTCCTGCAGGCGCAATCCCTAACCTAGCTTGTGCGGCCCCAGGCAGTTCGTCTCCACGGAAGTATTTCCCGCCAGCTGAGCGCATTTCCGGCATAGCTGCATAAGGCTTGCTGTAGTCATTCGCGGCATTCCAGAAGAGAAATCCGATGCCGCCCTTTTCTTTGGCCACCCGCACCTGCGTCTCGATATATTCAGACGAATAGGTCTTGGTTCGCCAATGGAAAGCTTGAAGCCATGGCCGGATCACAACACCGCTTCCTTTTGTGATTGCCTGAAAGCGATCCATCGATTCGCCAATGAAATGTTCGGGCGCATCGCCAGGGTGAGCATAGCCATCCATACCAAAGAAGTGAGATGGATAAATCATGGGTGAGAGGGCGTCGCAATACCTAGCCATGCCCACGATGTCCTGGCCGGTGTGGGCTAAGTCGACCTGGCGCTGCCAAGCCATTACCCCAAAGACATCCAGAGAGAGTAAAACACCGGTGGGATGAAGCTCGGCGTATGCATGCTTCAGGAAATCCGTTATGACGTCGGTCCGGTGCCACTCGGGATGGGCAGTCTGGAAGACGAAGCTGGCATCTTTCTGGTCGCCCTCAGCGGGGAAGCGGACGTAGTCGAACTGCACTTCGTCTACTCCAGATTCGGCAGCTTTCTTGGCGAGGGCGATGTCATATTCTTGCACTTTGGGTTGCGAAGAATCTGTCCACACCAGCTTCCCGTTTTCGCGCCAAGGCTGGCCAGTTCGATGCGATTTCACCGCCAGTTCCGGATGGCTCGTCACAAGCCGCTCATCGCGAAAAATGGCGACGCGTGCAATCGCGTGCATGTCCTGCGAATGCAGGAAGCGCACGAACTTTGGTAAATCCGGTATTGGCGTGTGGTGCTTGCCGAGAAGCGGGTGCTCAAAGGGAATGTTGACGCTTCCGTCGCTATCCTTGATGTCGAATACGACAGCATTACCGCCTACCTCTCGCCAGCGCCGGATAATTCGCAATCCGTGATCGCTGCCAGCCATTAGGCCAGTCAAATAGATTGCACGAACTTCAAAGTCCCGGGCCACCGGAATGGTTTTTTCCACGATTGGGGCATCCAGGATCCCTGGGACAATGACTGTCTGCCCAGGTTTCAAGTAAGTGCCTTGGAAATTGCCATTTGCGGTCCGCATGGATTGCGCCAGTTCAGCTGACGTCAGGTAAGACGTTTGCGGCAAAAAATGACGAGCGACGGCGACAACGCTGTCGCCTCGTTTGGCCCAGTACAGGGTTGTTCCCGGTGGCGCAACATTGGTGACTTGAACTGACATACCGGGCGAATTCGCGGGAACGGATGCGTTCTCGAGGCGCGGACGCCCGCTGCTCTGTGCCGCTGCAGCAGCAACCAGTTGAATTTTTCTGAAATAAAAACCGAAAACACACAGCGGCAGGACTGCTACTAAAACCCAAATGAGACGGCGCACGTTTCCCCCAATGCGTTACAACTGAATGCTATTGAGGGTGCAGTTCTCGCAAAAGTTACGTCGGGTCACGCCCGCGCAGGTACAGTGCGAACCCTAGCAGGGAAACTCTCAGCATGCGCAAAGTATTTCTCTTTACATGATCGTACTGGTCCGGCTACGTGTCTCTTTGGCGCAACCGGCAGCATCTAATTCCACAGAAATGAAGCCATAAGCGGTTCTTTGAAGATGGCGAACCGTTTGCAGAAGGGAACCTCGATGAGTGCTGAAGCCTTTCGAGCCCGGAGTGACAAAATCTGTCGCTTTGACTTCCGCGGTAACGCAATCCCCCAGGAACAGCCTGACGGCCCAGAAAGGACAAACAAGGGCCCGGAGCCTATGAAAAACACCGTGAACGCACAACTCGATCCTACTCGGCGCAGCAGTGATGCCCGAGATTTCGAAAACGCCTTGCGACGAAAGATTGTTGGTCAGGATGCCGCGGTCGAAAAGGTGGTCGAAATTTACCAGATGTTCCTGGCCGGCTTAAATCCACCTGGACGCCCGGTTGGCAACCTGCTGTTTCTTGGCCCCACCGGCTCCGGCAAGACGCGCGTGGTAGAGGGCATGTCAGAAGCATTGTTTGGCGACTCGCGCGCTTGCATCAAGATCGACTGTGCGGAATTCCAGCACTCTCACGAGATCGCAAAGCTGATCGGTTCGCCTCCTGGATACCTGGGTCACCGCGAAACGCATCCGCTGCTAACGCAGGAAGCGCTCAACCAGTGGCACACGGACCGTCTGAAGCTCTCGATCCTGTTGTTTGACGAGATCGAGAAGGCCTCCGACTCTCTGTGGCAACTGCTGCTTGGCATTCTCGACAAGGCAACTCTCACGCTCGGTGACAACCGACGGGTTGACCTCTCGCAGTGCATCATCATTATGACCTCGAACTTGGGCGCCGGAGAGATGAGCAACCTGGTGGATGGCGGGCTCGGTTTCGCGCCCAAAGTGACCCAGATTGACTCGGCTTTGGACGAGAAGATCAACCGTACGGCGGTGGAAGCGGCGCGCAGGAAGTTTACGCCCGAGTTCATGAACCGCATCGACAAGGTAGTCGTGTTTAAAACCCTCCGGCCGGAGCATCTACAGGAAATTCTGGAGATCGAATTGGGGATGGTACAGCAACGGATCCTCATGGCCTCCGCGGCTAACCAGTTCGTTTTCAACTGCACCTCACGGGTAAAGAAATTCCTGCTCGAGGAAGGCACGGATCCAAAGTATGGAGCTCGGCACCTGAAGCGCGCCATCGAGCGGCACCTGGTGTTCCCGATGGCCAATCTGGTAGCTACTGGCCAGGTTAGGTTAGGGGATTTCATCCGGGTGGATCTGGGGGTCGATCGCTGCCTCACATTTGTAAAAGAAGCCGAGAATGCGATGGTTCCAATGCTGATGGAGCGCTACGGGGTGGCTGCCGGACCGCCTCCACTTGCGGCACGCGCTGCTAAGACCGTCAATCGGCGGGAATTTGGAGCCAGTCCAACTTCGGAAGCGAAATAGGTTTTGTACGTAAGTCTGCAGACAGGAAACGCTGGGCTAACCGGCCCGGCGTTTTTCTTTGGTGGAGTGGTTTGCGCAGGCAAAGCAGATTCCCCCATCGCTGAAGCCCGTTAACACCGGCCTTCATAAGCTTTAAAAGATGAATTTGGTTTGCAGTTCCAGCCTACGGTTATTTGCGGATTCTAGAAAGCCAGTTCCGCCAAACCCGGAAGCACCGGCGCTCTGATTGGCACGCCCAAAAAATGGAGAAGTGATGTCGCCGACGATCGGTCCCGGGTTATCGCGATTGATGATGTTACGGATCGACGCAGCGATTGAGAGAGTGTAGCGATTATTCTCCTGAGTTCCTGACGATCGAACCGTGGCTGCTGGCACACGGCCGAACTCAAACAGTTTCGTCACGCGTAGATTAAAGAGGACGTAACCGGGACCACGCCCATAGTTGCGAGACAGAGTTGGTTGGTCGGGACTCGGATTCGGGTCGAGCAACCCATATTGCGTTTGAATCAGCCCTGGCTTGTTCCGGCCAGAGGGAATTCCCGGTCGCGCATTGAATAATGTGTCGCCGTAAACATCGTTGCCTACGGTGATATCAAACGGCGGCCCGGAAAAGATTCGAATCAGCGGGGCGACGCGGAATTTCCAACGTTCAAACGTGCCTCCAAACACAAAGGAGTTGCGTATGTCTGTGATCGCAGGACCGTACTCTCCGGAGAAATTGTACGGATTCGCAGGAGTCGTGGTCAGGCCATCAGTATTGCTTAGAGCCCGATTCAACGTATAGGTCCCAAAGAACGAAAGCTGCGAACTCACTTTCGAGTTCACGTTCACGATCAGTTGATTCTGATTGTACAAACCGTCGGAAACCATTTGAAAAACTGGCGCGTCGCGGCCGAGCGGGAACACTCCGCTGCCGGGGACGGAAGGATTGAAAGTTCCCGGTAAGGGTGCATTCATATCCAGCGTTCGAAGCTGGTGCAGGCCATGCGAGTTGGTGTAGGTGATGGCAACAGTGGTGCGGCGAATCAATTGCCTCTCAATCGTCAATGCGGATTGCATGAGCAAGGGAGCCCGCAAACTCGGACTAAGTTCCTGAATCGTTGTCGGGGCCGTAATCGGGGGTACCATGGGGAACGAGTTCGGGTTGTAAATCACAAGCTGCTGCTGCAACTCGCCATTAAAACGCCGCGCGTTGACTACGTTGGCGAGGGCAAAGCGATCGTAAAAGATTCCGAAGCCGGCGCGCAGGACGAAATTTGATTTGCTTCCGGGCTGCCACGCGACTCCCAGTCTCGGAGCGAGGTCGCGCAGATCGCCTATGTTTGTCTGCCATTCGTAACGGAGCCCGGGGCTGACGATTAGGCCTGGCTTCACATGCCATTCATCCCCGAAGAACGCGCCCACATCGGCCTGATTGGCGTAGATTTGCGGAATTCCTGCATACACCGAAAACTGCGTTGCTCCGCCTCCTAGCGCTCGGATCTCAGCAGGCGTTTCGCCGATATGCTGAAACAACAGAGTGCGTCGATATCGCTCAATGGACTGAAGTGGGATCGAGGTGCTTGGGATGGCATTATTATTGGAATCGACTTCCGGCCCGAGCCCGCCGCCAAAGGTGAACGTGCCGGCAAAATTCGCCCGCGAGAAATTAGCATCCCTGGTATCGCGCACCCTGGCGCCAAAATGCAATGTGTGTGTGTTGTGACTGATCGTGGTGTAATTCTGAAATTCGAAGTTGTTCTGGGTATCGTGAACCGGGCCGAGTTGTGAGCCGCCAGTGTTGAAGGCGCCAAGTACCTGGATTTCAGGGCCGGGAGTATTCGGAAGCGTGTAACTAGCTATGCGGAAAAACTGGAATCTGGACTGGTTGACGATGTGGCTGCCCAGAGTTGCCGTTTCGCTCGCCTGGAACGTGTTGCTCAAAAAATGGACATGGTTCGAGAGAGAGGCCAGGTTAAGGCTGCCAACGCCAGAATCGTCGATATTGGCTTGCTCCACGCGGTAACGAAACGAAAGCGTATGATTGCTGTTCAACCTGTAATCGGTTCGCGGAGTAACAATAATTCGCCGCTGCGGTACCGTGAAAACGGAGGTGAATGGCGTGATCGCGAGGGTCTGCGGATCGAGAGTGACTGTATCAATGTTGGCGCCATTGTCGATGGCGGCGCCATCGACGTTGAAAAAGAAAGAGAGTCGATGACTCAGTGGACCTCCGAAATCCCCACCGTATTCACGTAAGAGAAATGGAGCCTTCTGTTGTGAATAAGGATCGCGGGAATTCCAGATGCTGTCGCCAAAATTGAAGTACGCCAAGCCATGGTATTTCTCGGTGCCTGGCTTGGTAATGATCTCAATTCGTCCATAGCCCAGTTTGTCGTATTCGGGTGAGAAAGGGTTTTGGTTGACCTTGACCTCGCGGATCGATTCTTTGCTGGGTAGCGCTCCTCCGCTGAAACCATCCACATAGAGTGCTCCGCCGCTGGGACCAGCGGAGGGTCCAGCAAGGGCTTGCAGGTCGGCCGCGAGATCCTCTTGGCTGTCACCCAAAGCGTCCAGGTCCTTGCCTTGCAGCACAACGGAGCTGGCGTTCCCGCTGTTTTCCGCCGTAATTTTGGGGCCGGACTCATCTTCCACATTGATGTTCTGTTTGGTGGCCTGCACTTTGAGCGTGAGATTCAGCACCTCAGATTGTGAGCTCAAGGTCAGCAGGATCGGCTCGTTAAGTGCCATGTCGGGCGCAGAGGCCTGCACTGTGTAGTTGCCGGGCTTGAGCTGGGAAAAGAAATAGTTGCCATTCCGGTCAGAAGCGGTCGTGTGAGTGACTCCGGAGGTCGCGGTAATCGTAACCGTGGCGTTTGGCACGACAGCGCCAGTCGGATCGATAATCGTGCCGTGAACTGCAACAGTTTGTCCCAAGAGCGGGAGTGGCCACAGAACGAGAGCCAAAGCCTTGGCCGTGAGGCGTCCAACCCTTCTCGTGTGGGGCATACCGCGACGCAAGACTCTCACGCTCCTCAACAAAGATTTGCCATTATGCCACTTGAAGCTGAAGCCTGGCTGAAGATGAAGGATCTGCTGGGCTGCACTCTCGGATTCCAGCATTGAGAATTCCTTCCTCGAGGAATAAAATTCGATCTCATTCCTTAGTAAGGGCTTGGGCACGCCCTGATCGCGCGCGGGGACAATCAGAAAGCCGCAACAGAAAAGAGGCTGCTCGCGGTTTTCAGGCAACTAAATCACGTCAGGAGGTCTGTATGGCACAGGGGAGTGCAATTGACACTGTGAAGCAGGCATCAACTTGGTCCATCTTGTGGGGCATCGCGCTAATCGTTTTCGGCGTGCTGGCTGTGGGATCGCCATTTCTCGCCGCCGTTGCTGTAAATGCTTTTATCGCGTGGCTGATCGTGCTGGCCGGAGTAATACACCTGGTCCTCGCGTTTCACGCGCACGGAGCCGGCAGCTTAATCTGGAAGCTGCTGGTCGGGATCGCTTATCTATGTTTTGGCGGATACCTGATCGCCCACCCGGTGCTGGGGATCGCATCGCTCACCTTGATTTTGGGATCACTGTTTCTGGTAGAGGGCGTCCTCAACATCGTTCTTTTCTTCCGCATGCGTTCGCTGCGGGGCGCCGGCTGGGTTCTGATTGACGGGATCATCACTCTGGCGTTGGGGCTTATGATCTACATGCAGTGGCCATCCAGTTCCGCGTGGGTGATTGGCACTCTCGTGGGTGCGAGCATGATCATCAGCGGCGTGACCCGCGTGATGCTGTCATTGGCGGTGCGCAAAGCGACGCATATTGTTTCGTCGCGAATGGCCGCTTAGTTCGTATTCGGTCAGGAACAGCAGAGAAACGGTACTGGGGGAGATCTGTGTCCCGTGAAGGTCGCGATTCCATGCGAATGGGAGTCTAAATGGGAGGCCTGATTCCACTGGGTGATGCGTCCCGGCGCCCCGCGCACTATCCTGTTGTCACCGCAGTCATCATCGTAGTGAATGTCTGTGTCTTCCTGCTGGAGCTGATCCGTGGCGACAGTTTCGTGCTCCAGTGGTCAGCAATTCCGGCACAAATAACATCGGGTCATCACTGGGTGACGATTCTAACTGCCATGTTCATGCACGGCAGTTGGTCGCACATCATTGGCAACATGATCTTTCTCTGGGCGTTCAGTCCGGAGATTGAGGACGCAATGGGCCCGTTGCGTTATCTCGTCTTCTACTTGGCCGGTGGACTGGTTGCGATGCTGGCCCAGATTGTGGCAGATCCGCATTCCACTGTCCCCAACCTGGGGGCGAGTGGAGCTATAGCTGCAGTCATGGGAGGGTTTCTGGTCACGTATCCTCGTGATCGCATTCGTGCCGTTCTGTTTATTTTTATTTTCGTGCGCATGACATTTATTCCGGCTTCGCTGCTGATTGGGTTTTGGTTCTTGACACAACTTGTGCACGCCGGCGCAGTGGCAAACGTGCAAACCGGAGGAGTGGCCTACCTCGCGCACGTCGGAGGATTTATCTTCGGTGCTGTTACCGCTCGGCTATTTGAGGACCCGCGTCGCATTGGCTTCCGGGCAAGCACGGATTGATGTGCCAAACTAAATCGTCCGGCGGAAGTTTAATTCAACGAGCCGCCGCTAACCTGAAAGGGGCGACCCACGTCGAAGCAACTATGAAACTAACAATCATCTCGCTATTCCTATGCCTTTCGATGGGAGCTTACGCACAGACTAAGAGCCCGACAGATCTCCGCGGAGTATTGCAGGAGCAACTCCAAACCGTACACAACAAGAAAGACTGGTTTGTTCCGATCAACGTGGCCGTGGATGGTGTCACCGCGGATCAGGCGAATTGGACTGACGGCAAAGGGAACCATTCCGTCGGGCAGCTCACGTACCACATTCTGTTTTGGAACCGGAGAGCCCTCGCGGACTTCAAGGGAGAGAATCCGGGCAAATTCAGCGGGGATAACGAAGAAACGTTTAATAACTTCGACGCCAAGCAATGGGCCGCGACGGTGAAAGAACTCGATCAGGTAATGACCGAATTTGAAAAGGCGGTCCAATCGGCGGATGGGGCCAGATTGCAGAAGAATGCGTCTCTGGTTGCCCACGTCGGGGCGCACACAGCCTACCACCTTGGCCAGATTCTCTACGTGCGCAGAGAGCAAGGGTCGTGGAATCCGGAGAATGGAGTGAAGTAGAAGCAAGGCTCCCAGAATCAAGATGAATCGCCGGCCGGACAGCCATCAGCGGCTGTCCCTACGTTTTTGTGCTAAGGGCCGATTCGTAGGCGGTGATCTCGGCTTCGTGCTGCAACGTAAGGCCGATGTCATCGAGTCCCTGCAGCAAACATTGTCGCGAGAATTCGTCGAGAGCAAATGTGGCTGAGAATCCATGTTTGTCATGGATCTTGCATTGCTCAAGATCAATAGTGAGCTCGTATTCGGGAAGCTCTTCGGCGCGGCGTGCGATATTGGCCACTTCTTCTTCCTTCAAAACGACTGTGAGCACGCCATTCTTCACGCAGTTGTTTGCGAAGATATCGGCGAATGAAGGTGCGATCACTGCGCGAAAGCCGAAATCAGCGATGGCCCAAACGGCATGTTCGCGGGACGACCCGCAACCAAAATTCTTGCCTGCTACGAGTATGCTCGCGCCCGTATATCGCGGTTGATTGAGTGCAAATGAAGGATCGGGTCGCCCGTCCTTCGATCGCCAATCGTAAAAAAGAAATTCTCCGAAGCCGGTCCGCTCGATGCGCTTCAAAAACTGCTTGGGAATGATCTGATCGGTGTCGATGTTGGCGCGACAAAGCGGGGCGACACGTCCTTTATGAACACGAAATGGTTGCATGGTTATCTCAGCGAAACTGCCACTTGCGTACGTCGGTGAAATGACCAGCGATGGCGGCGGCCGCTGCCATCATTGGGCTTACCAGGTGAGTTCGTCCGCCGCGACCCTGACGACCCTCGAAATTACGATTGCTAGTCGACGCACACCGTTCTCCCGGCTGCAAGATGTCGGGATTCATGCCCAGACACATGGAGCAACCCGATTCGCGCCATTCGAAGCCAGCTTCCTGAAAGATTCGATTCAAGCCTTCCTGTTCAGCTGCGCGCTTGACCGCTTGCGAGCCAGGTACCACCATGGCGCGGACGCTTGAAGCAACCCGGTAGCCTTTTGCCACACGAGCGGCCGCACGCAGATCTTCCAGGCGGGAATTTGTGCAGGACCCAATGAACACGCGACCGAGCGTGATGTTCTGAATGGGTGCTCCAGGTTCGAGACCCATGTACTCCAGCATGCGTGCCATGGTTTGCTGATCGCTTTGTACTTCGTTGTAGTTTGGCACCCGGCCGGTTACTGGAACCACCATGCCAGGGTTTGTTCCCCAAGTGACGAGAGGGGCCAGTTGGGAGGCGTCGATCTGCACCATGGAATCGAACTGGGCGCCGGGATCGGAAACGAGCCCACGCCAACGGACCAGAGCCTCATCCCACTGCTGCCCCTGGGGAGCAAACCGCCGGCCCTTCAGGTAAGCAAAAGTAATCTCATCTGGGGCGATCATGGCCGCGCGGGCGCCGGCTTCGATGCTCATATTGCATAGCGTCATTCGAGCTTCTATCGAAAGTGAGCGAATGGCGCTGCCGTTGTATTCGATCACGTGGCCGGTTGCGCCGTCGGTGCCGATCTGTTGAATCACTCCGAGTGCGAGATCTTTGGCAGTAACCCCTTCGCCGAGTTGACCGGTTACTTTAACGAGCATGGTCTTCGCCTTCCGCTGGGGAAGACATTGCGTTGCGAGCACGTGCTCGACCTCAGAAGTCCCGATTCCAAATGCCAACGCGCCGAACGCGCCATGGGTACTGGTGTGACTGTCGCCGCACACGATTGTCATACCCGGTTGGGTCAGCCCGAGTTCTGGACCGATCACGTGCACGATGCCCTGCTCGGGTGAATCCATATCAAAAAGGCGAATGCCGAATTGCTTGCAGTTTTGCTGTAGAGCTTCGATCTGCCGGGCGGCAATAGCGTCTGTGATCGGTGTGCCACGTGGTTCCGTAGGAATATTGTGATCGACGGTTGCAACCGTACGATTGGGCTGCCGGACCCGTCGCCCAGCCGCTCGAAGCCCATCGAAAGCTTGCGGCGACGTAACCTCGTGTACCAGATGCAAATCAATGTAAATAAGCGGCGGCCGTCCAGGGGGTACACAGACCACGTGCTCGTCCCAAATTTTGTCGAAGAGCGTCCGCGCGACAGGCATATTACGCCTCGACCGCGTCCGGGCGGCGACTGATGGCCTGCTCGCGAATGAAATCCGCGACCAGACTACCCATCTCTGCTGTAGTCACAGTTGCTTGGTTAGGCTTTGCGAGATCAGGAGTGCGGTGGCCATTTTCCAGCACGGCATTTACAGCAGTCTCGATCGCTGCCGCTTCGGTCGTCAATTGGTAAGAGTGGCGGAGCATCATGGCAGTGGAAAGAATGGCGCCCAAAGGATTGGCTATCCCTTGACCAGCAATATCGGGAGCCGAGCCGTGAACTGGCTCATACAGACCAATACGGCCGCCAATGCTTGCTGAGGGCAATAGTCC
>JAFAGX010000519.1 GCA_019237515.1 Acidobacteriaceae bacterium | reverse complement strand
GCGGGGTGTATTTCATTCCCCCGAATCCACTTAGGCAGGCAGCGTCGTCTGGATTTCGATTCAACACCTCGATAAAGTCGCGCTCAAAATTCACTGCCTCTGCTCCTCCGTTAAAGCAGGTTATTTCCATTTGGTGGCTGCGAAAATGTGAAATCTTGCTGGAGAGAAATTCTTTTTCGATATACGACAAGTGCCGAGGCGAAGTTGGGGTCTCAAGCGCAATAACTTTATTTCTAGCCTCTTCAGCCTGCCTTGCGGCTGCGGTCAATGATATTTCATCAAAGGTTCGGAGTAATCCGTCGTACTTAGAGGAAAAACTCTCAGCTACGAATTCTCCTCCAACCCCGATAACAATCAGAAACCATCCAACAGTTCCTGCTAGTTTCCTCCAATGGTGGGCCACGGCAGGGCGGCCATTTTCAGAACCGTCGTCGCTTTTGCCCTTATGCCACATGTGGTTTATCGCTTCCAACGTGTCATGCCATATCTCTGGAAGCTCGAATACAAGTCCCACAACAACGAGAACCGTGAACCTGCCAAGCCATGTGAACCATGATTCACTAAGCGCATCGAGGTCGGTTCTTATACAACTATCTATAGCCTCGACTAAATCGGATACGGGGATCACCGGGAACCCCCAAGATTTGAGCACTGCGGATCGGAAGACGGATTCGTTAATCGCACTCGTAAAATTCCTAATCGTATTTCAGACGGCACCACTACCAATCTTTTCCAGCATTGCTGCAGTCACTAGTTTTTTCTCAATGTGCCTCTGTAGAGTTTGCAAGAGGAATTTGCGGAGATCCGCTGCCTGGATTTTTGAGCAAGAAGCAGAATCCAGCCTTTCGACTGGGATGCGGAACATTTGATCGACCATTTTTCTCGAATGTGCAGAGATCTCGGACGAGGCAAGACGTTTGTCGTCGATGCACATCAGTCCATCCGATAAGGCGTGGAAAAACGCCCGGCTACCGTTCAGAGTCCGGCCGCAGGCGATACACTCGGAAAGCTCGGGCAAATAGCCCATCAGCCTGGTCATCCACAGTTCGAAATAAGTAAGAGGTAACCACAAATCCGAGCTGCGCAATTGGGCTAAAACCGAGAGCGCAAGGCGAAAAACCGCGTCGTTGGGCTCGCGATCCGGCAACAGCTCATCGAGCAGTTCGGCGATGTGAGCCAGCGCGATCGCTCGGGGGTAGGTCACCTGCGCGGACAGCGGGGAATCAAGCACCTCGCAGGCATCCAATCGCGCCAATTCACGCCGTTCGCGGTCCTCATAGTAGACGCGAACGTAGGTGAGCGGTTCCAGAGCACCGCCAAAGCGCCTCTTGGATTTTTTGGCCGCACGCGCAACCCCAGTGACCTTACCTTCGGCGCGAGTAAACAACGTGACTAGCAAATCGGCCTCGCGGAACGGATAAGTCCGCAAGACAATTGCTTCCGATTCTTTAAGTGCATGAACGCTCATTTGACTCTGGCACGCGAACTCGGAAACCGCTCTACATCAGGCCGCTCGCGGGTGGATACTCCGATTGTAATTGCAGGAGGAAAGGTGGAAAACGAGTTGAATCTTCCGTGGGGTGAAATCATCTCATTGGGGCAGAAGTGCAAGACCTTTCACCATCTCTTCACTTCAGCACTGGCTGCAACAGAACTTGATAGACTGCCTGTGTGGGGGCTGCTAAACTCGCACATCCCAGGATTTAGGGTTGAGGCTCTCACCGGAAGGAGACACGGATTATGGCGGTGAGTGAACAGACGCTGACAAGCAAGCAACTGGAAACTCTGAGCATCAACACCATTCGCACACTCGCCATTGACGGGGTGCAGCAGGCAAATTCCGGTCACCCGGGCGCACCGATGGCATTAGCTCCGGTTGCTTACTGCCTCTGGCAACAGTTCCTGCGCTTCGATCCGCAAGACCCGGTCTGGCCCAACCGCGACCGTTTTGTGCTTTCCAATGGACATGCTTCGATGCTCCTTTATTCCATGCTGTACCTCAGCGGGGTGCGGGGCACCAATCCAGACTACGAATCGACGGGCGACTATGCGGTAACTTTGGACGACCTTAAGAAGTTTCGCCAACTGGACAGCAAAACGCCTGGTCATCCGGAGTACCGCATCACGGCTGGTGTGGAAACCACGACTGGCCCACTGGGTCAAGGAATCGGGAACAGCGTGGGAATGGCGATTGCTGCGGAATGGCTGGCGGCCCATTTCGACCGCCCGGGCTTCGAGATCTTTAGATACAACGTGTACGCATTCTGCGGAGATGGCGACCTGATGGAAGGTGTGGGCAGCGAGGCCGCGTCCCTGGCTGGACATCTGAAACTACCGAATTTGTGCTGGATTTACGACAACAACCGAGTCACGTTAGATGGCCCGGCGAGCGCGTCATTCAGCGAGGATGTAGGCGAGAGATTTGAGGCGTATGGATGGAATGTGGTTCATGTCAAAGATGCCAACGACCTGACCGAACTGGCAAACGCCTATCGCACGTTTCAACAGACAAAAAACCGGCCCACCCTGATTGTGGTCAACTCGCATATTGGCTACGGAGCCCCTCACAAGCAAGACACGAACGAAGCTCATGGGGAACCGTTGGGAGATGCGGAAGCACGCCTTGCGAAGAAGTTTTATGGCTGGCCGGAAGATGCGAAGTTTCTTGTGCCGGACGGAGTTCTCGAGGATTTTCGTCAGGGAATTGGGAAGCGCGGCCGCGAGCTGCGTGAGCAATGGGCCAAGCTGTTCAGCGAATATAGGAAGAAGTACCCCGACCTCGCCGACCAGATTGACCGCATGCAGCATCGCGCTCTTCCGGATGGATGGGATGGAGAGTTGCCGTCATTTGCTGCCGATGCCAAGGGTGTGGCGACGCGCGACAGCTCAGGAAAAGTTCTGAATGCTTTGGCACAGAACATTCCTTGGCTGATGGGCGGATCGGCGGATTTGGCAACGTCCGACAGAACGCGGCTGAAGTTTGAAGGGGCAGGAGATTTTCAGGCAGGCAGCTATAGCGGGCGCAATCTGCACTTCGGCGTTCGTGAGCACGGTATGGGTGCGGCTGTGAATGGCCTGGTCGTTTCAAAAATTCGGGCATATGGCGGCACATTTTTCAATTTCAACGATTACATGAAGCCGTCGGTGCGATTTGCCGCATTGATGGAAATTCCGTCAATTTTTATTTACACGCATGATTCGATCGGACTAGGAGAGGACGGTCCAACGCACCAGCCAATCGAGCAACTGGCGCAACTGCGTGCTATGCCGGAGTTGATGGTTTTCCGGCCCGGCGATGCCAATGAAGTAGTGGAAGCGTGGAAGGTCATTATGCAGCAGGAGCGCAAGCCGGCAGTGCTGGTGCTCACTCGCCAGCCAGTACCCACGCTTGATCGCATGAAATACGCCGCGGCATCCGGTACAGGGAAGGGGGCATACATTCTTGCGGATGCTGCGGGAGGAAGCCCAGAAGTGATTCTTATGGGCACCGGGAGCGAGGTCTCGCTATGCGTGAGTGCGTACGAACAACTGACCTCCGAAGGCGTGAAGGTGCGTGTCGTCAGTATGCCCTGCTGGTCTTTGTTTGAGCAGCAAAGTGATGACTATAAAAAGCAAGTGTTTCCGCTTTCGGTAAAAGCGCGAGTGTCGGTGGAAGCAGCAGCCACGCTGGGCTGGGACCGGTATGTGGGTCCGACCGGCAAAATGATCGGCATGCGTCGATTTGGCGCCTCGGGCCCTATCAAGGACGTGCTGAAAAAGTTCGGATTCACGACAGAGAAAGTTGTGGAAGCAGCGCGAGCGAGCATCGCGCAATCGAAGTAGGTAAAAGAAATCTAGAAATCTTGCGAGGTTACTTATGCAACCAACTGGAGTTTTGGAGACCGCGAAATCTACAAGTCCTTTGAAGGACCTTCTGAAGTTCGGGCAATCGGTGTGGCTGGATTACATCCGGCGCGATCTGATTGAAACCGGCGAACTCAAACGCCTAATCGACGAAGATGGATTGCGAGGGATGACTTCGAATCCGTCGATCTTTGAGAAAGCTATTGTTGAGAGCCAGTATTATTCGGAAGCGGTCAAGGAACTGGATCGCAGGACTGATCTCGATGCCAATGGCCGCTATGAAGCATTGGCCATTCGAGACATTCAGGACGCCGCTGATGTCTTACGGTCGGTGTACCAGAGCTCGAAACGCCGTGACGGCTATGTCAGTTTGGAAGTCTCTCCTCTGCTGGCACGGGACACGGAAAAGACGCTGACTGAAGCGCGCCGTTTGTGGAAAGCAGTCGGGCGCGAGAACGTCATGATTAAGGTTCCGGGCACTCCGGAAGGCATTCCGGCGTTTCAGCAGTTGATCAGCGAAGGAATCAACGTAAACGTGACGCTATTGTTTGCTCAGGAAGTTTATGAGGAAGTCGCCGAAGCCTACGTTGCCGGAGTGGCGCAACTGGCCGCGAATGGAGGAGACGTAAGCAAAATTGCCAGCGTCGCAAGTTTCTTCATCAGCCGAATCGATACATTGGTGGACTCGATGCTGGAGCAGCGGCTGAAAACTGCCAAGGACGACCGCGAGAAATCAGATCTGCAGAGCCTGATGGGGAAAATTGCTATTGCAAATGGCAAAGAGACCTATCAGACATATCTGCGCATTTTCAGCACGGATCGCTGGAAAAAGCTGGCGGACAAAGGCGCGCAAACACAACGGGTGCTGTGGGCGAGCACAAGCACAAAAAATCCCAAGTATAGCGATGTGATGTACGTCGAAGAGTTGATCGGTCCGGACACGGTCAATACAATGCCTCCTGCGACGGTCGATGCCTATCGCGATCACGGACACCCCAGGCAGACTCTGACGGAGGATGTGGAGTCCGCTAATCGTGTCATGGAGAAGCTCGCGAAAGTAGGGATTTCTATCCAGGAAGTCACGAACAAGCTGACCGAAGATGGAGTGCATTTATTCGCGGAAGCGTTCGAGAAACTGCTGAAGGCCGTGGAACGAACCTCAAAAGCTCAGTAAGCAGAAATCTACATTTGGGGTGGGTGAAGCCGGACATCTGCAGAACCGCTTTCATCAGACGTTGGATCCATAAGCGCGTATCTTCGGACCAGAATACTGCCGTCGTGAGGGGCAAGCATGCGATTGGGCATGGTGGGTCTCGGACGAATGGGTGCGCCGTTTCGCAGCAGCTTAAGAGTAAAGGAATCCAAGTTCGGTGGGCACGTAGGGCCTGCCGGCAACACAAATACCGCGTGAGCACTTTCCTTCCTGCAAAGAGCAAAGGGAGGAGAAAGTCAGAGGCGAGCCATGCTTGATACAGCGACAGTTCCGATGACCAAATCACAGCCCCAGCATGTTGGCCGGCCGGGCGACCCTTGCGTGATGGTGATTTTCGGCGCGGCCGGCGATCTCACGCGTCGAAAACTGGTTCCGGCTCTCTACAATTTGGCCAAGCAAGATCTGCTCTCGCGGGAATTCGCGGTGGTTGGTGCTTCCCACGGAGCCATGTCGAATGATGAGTTTCGACAGAAGGTCACAGAAGATATTAAGCACTACGCCGGTAACGGAGCGGACCTCGACATGATCGAATGGTTCTTGCGGCGGGTGTACTACGTCACGATAGAGTTCGATGACAAAAATGCGTATCCGAATTTGAAGGATGTTCTCAGCAAAATCGACAAGGAACATTCCACGCACGGCAATTTCCTTTTTTATCTTGCTACAGCACCGCGGTTTTTCGGGGAAATTGTGGAACAGCTCGCGGCCGCAGATCTGATGAATGAGAGCAACCAGCATTGGCGGCGAGTCATTATCGAAAAGCCCTTTGGACACGATCTTGAGTCTGCAAAGACGCTCAACCAGCAATTGTTGAAGGTCGCATCCGAGAGGCAGATCTACCGCATCGATCACTACCTCGGTAAAGAAACAGTGCAGAACATTTTGGCGTTTCGTTTCGCCAATGGAATCTTCGAACCGATCTGGAACCGACGCTACATCGACCACGTGCAAATCTCGGTGGCAGAAACCGTCGGTGTGGACCAGCGTGGCAGCTACTATGATCACGCGGGCGCGCTGCGTGACATGGTGCCAAACCACATCATGCAACTCATCAGCCTTACGTCGATGGAACCGCCAATTTCTTTTCAAGCCGACGCGGTCCGCGACGAACAGGGAAAAATCTTGCATGCCATCCAGCCGTTGAGCGCAGAAGACGTCTTGAGCCGCACGGTGCGAGGCCAGTACGGGCCAGGGGTAACCGATGCTGAGCGGGTCCCGGGCTATCGCGAGGAGGACGGCGTTCCACCGGATTCGCGAACGGAAACGTTCGTGGCCATGAAGCTTGCCATCGATAATTGGCGATGGGCCGACGTTCCGTTCTATTTGCGAACAGGCAAGAGGCTGGCGGCACAAAACACGCATATTGTCATTCAGTTCCGACGGGCGCCGTTTATTTTGTTCCGCGATACTCCCGTGGAAAATCTGATGCCAAATCAACTTGTGCTGCATATTCAGCCGGAGGAAGGAATCTCGCTGGAATTTGCGGCGAAGGTTCCGGGGCCGATCATGCGCCTCGGTGGTGTGGACATGAATTTCGAGTACGCCGATTATTTTGGCACCCAGCCGAGCACGGGCTACGAACGCCTGCTGCACGATTGCATGATTGGGGACGCAACGTTGTTCCAGCGCGCAGACATGGTGGAAGCGGGATGGAGTGTGGTAAGCCCTGTGCTGGACGTTTGGAAAGCTCTGCCACCGCGACATTTCCCGAACTATGCGGCGGGCACGTGGGGACCGAAGGAATCCGACGAGTTGCTGGAACGCGACGGGCGGCGCTGGAGAAATTTTGAGAAATGATTCTGGCAGGCGACATCGGTGGCACTCACACCCGGCTGGCGTTCGTCGATGTCGCGAATGGAGCGCTGCGCGCGGTATGGGTGGCAGTTTTTCCCAGTCACGAATATCGCGGGCTTGAGGAAATCGTCAGCAAGTTCGTAGCTGAGTACAAGCTTCGCCCAGATGCAGCTTGCTTTGGAGTAGCGGGACCGGTCCTCAACGGGCGCATAGAGACCCCGAACCTTCCGTGGATTATCGAATCCAAGCACCTCGCGGACAAACTGGGGCTTGCCGGCGTTTCCCTTATTAATGATCTCGAGGCCAACGCGTGGGGAATCGCGACACTCGTAGCCAAAGATCTGATTTTGCTAAATGCGGTGAAATCGAGCTCCGCCGGCAACCAGGCGGTGATTTCAGCCGGAACTGGTCTGGGCGAAGCGGGCCTGTATTGGGATGGCGCACGGCACCACATTTTCGCCAGCGAAGGCGGCCATGCGGATTTTGCACCGCGAAACGAATTGCAGATGGAGTTGCTTCAGTATCTGATCGCACGTTTCGGTCATGTCAGTTACGAGCGCGTAGTTTCAGGCCCAGGATTAGTGAATATCTTTTATTTTCTGCGCGACACCAAGCGCGGCGACGAACCGGCCTGGCTTACTGAACAGATGGCACACGGCGATCCGGCGGCGGCAATTTCGCGCGCTGCGAGTGAAGGCCAGTGTCCACTTTGCGAACAAGCGCTCGATCTGTTCGTT
>JAFAGX010000479.1 GCA_019237515.1 Acidobacteriaceae bacterium | reverse complement strand
TCCTGCCCTCGGCTACATGGCAGTCCACCATGACGCTCGCGACGTTGAAGTTCTCGGATAGCCTGATCAAGGTCTGTACTCAACATCAAACGCGGTGTGTGTCGAGGTTTGCAGAAGCCCGACTGGCGGCGGAGTATAGCACGATTGCGAGAACCCGCGTTTTCAGCTCCGCTCAACGGGTTTTACCGAATCCAGGACGCGGACGTATTCTGTACTGCAAGAGAAAGGTTGTCCTGCAGAACCTCAAGTACCGCGTTGACATCTTCCAGCGTGTTGTAAAGGTGGAATGAGACGCGCAGACCGTCCATGCGATTCGACGCCACAACGTCGCGTTCCGCTAATTTCTTCACCATGGCATCGGCATCCTTCATCTGAAGCACGACTAGCGGGCCCACACTATCAGCAGGAGTTTTTATTCTGATCTTAAGGTCGTGTGCGCCTGCCATTAGCGCGCGGGTAAGGCGCGCAATATGTTCGGAAATTTTCTCAAACCCGACGGCCCCCATTAACTGGAGGGCCGCCGGAACCGCGTATACGTGCGGCAAGGGTGGGGAGCCCGTTTCGAAACGACGGGCCGTGGCTGCAGGTTTTAAATGTTTCACGTCGAAAGCAAACGGATTCTCCTGCGCGAACCATCCCGTAATCGTGGGATTCAGCGAATGAATTATTTCTGGCCGCACATATAAAAAGGCGATTCCGGAGGGGCACAGAAGATATTTCAGCGCACCCGTAACGTAAAAATCGACGTCAAGTTCCTTTACATTGATCGGCCGTGTTCCGCAGTCTTGGTAGCCGTCGAGCATCACCAATGCTCCGTGCTCGTGCGCGGTTTTAACAATCGGCCCAACATCGGACCGAAAGCCGTTTGAGAAGCAAACCTGCGTGACCGGAACAATGAGCGTCTGATCGTCGATCGCCTTTGCATAGGAGTCTGGACAAATTTTGCCGTGTTCAGCAGGTAAAAAATGTATTTTGGCGCCCCGTCGTTCCTGGGCCAGCCAAATTTGTCCCATAGTAGGGAATTCAAATTCGCCCATGATCACTTTCCGTCGCTCATTGAAATCGAGAGCACTGGCCACGGAATTAATCCCAGCGGATGCACTTGTTATAACCGCAACCTCGTCAGGAGTTGCGCCAATGAAGCGTGCAAACGCTGCGCGTGCTCCTTCGTATTGTTGTACCCAGCAGTCCCAGGGAGATCCTTGCTCATGCCACACGCGAATGTGTTCTCGCAATGACGCCTCGACCGCATCGCTCAATGCACCTTGGGAACACGAATTCAAAAAAATCTTCTTCTTGAAAATGGGAAAGCGCGAACGGACAGCTTCGGCGTCGAAATCAGTACTCAAAACGCAACTCCCTTCTCAAAACTTCTGCATTCTTCTTAGCGCGTCATGCGATCGAAAACGCAGTACCGTTGTATATTGAACATCCGTTGATTCGCTGACAAACCCGAGTTCTACGGAACCCTGCTTCCAAC
The DNA here is from genome assembly GCA_019237515.1 of Acidobacteriaceae bacterium. The sequence continues at coordinate 1,386 of JAFAGX010000479.1, read as the reverse complement.
GAGGTATCTATGAAACGTCGCCCTTCGAAGCTGCGCAAAGATAAATCGCGAACGACCCGAAAGACCATCAATGACGTAATTCGGTTGGAGCACCGCGTCTGGAAAGTGGCAGTGGAAAGGAACGCGAAAGCCTTCAGTGAACTTGTTCCGCCTGATGCCATTATGATTTTCCAGTCCGGCATCGTGTCCCAGTCGGAATATTTGGCTACCATGCAGGAGCGCACCATTTCCAAATACGAACTCGGCGAAATCACTGGCTTCATGCCCAATCCCACGACCGTCATCCTTTATTACAAGGCGCTGCGTATTGGCCAACAATGCGGTGAAACCTTTCCCAAAGGGGAGGTGGTCGAAAGCACGACATGGATCAAGCGCGCAGGACGTTGGCTTGCTGTGCTGAACCAGGAAACGCCGATCACCCCACAATCAGGCTAAACGCATTGCTTTCGCACGTTCTCGAGACCTAATCTCGCTAATTGGGGCTCTTCGGCGTTAGCGGTTTTAGGATCTCATCCAGATAATCATTCATGTCGTTGATTCGCGCGAGATGTGGGATTCGGCTGCCATCGTGATAATTAATTTCGTGCGTACTTATTCTTCCCGCATTGGCGGCTTCTACCTTAATCGCTGCAGTGCTCGTTTTCGAATCCTGGATTGCGCGCTTCAATGCATCCACAGAGAACTCGCGTCCATTTACCGAAATGATTTTCTGGTAAGGACTAAGATCGCTCTCGAATGCGGCCATCCCCGGAATGGCGTCAACCACAGATCCGTCGTGCTTCACTTGCAATCCAATCGAAGAAGTAAGATCACCGCCTTCAGACCCTGCTTCTTCAGCGGAAAGCATTTCGTTGGGATCGTCGTTGTAAACCAGACGCCATCCACCACCCTCGATTCCTCCTAACGGTGCGCCGGGCTGAGTCGAATCCAATCGCGTTCGAAAAAACGATTTCCAGTCATATGGCGCGATTCCATTCAGCGTGGATACAAGATCGTCGAATGTGTAAGTTTTGATGACCGGCTGATTGTCGCTTCCACCATAAAAGGCGTGGCAGAAATCATCCATCGACTTCTTATCGCCGGTGAGCTTGCGAATGGTCGTGTCCACTTCTAACCAAATGAGAATCGCTTCCTGATAGAAGTCGGTGTGACGTCGGTACGAGGTCCATTCCGGCACGCTGAAATAGAGGATCTGCGCGGCATTTGCCGTGTTCTGTAATGAACGCCAGCGCCGCCCCGCACGGTGGTCCAACATGGACGCGGTCAGTGCGATACGGTCACGGGACTGCGCAGGCGTGAGAAGGCCGCTACGTGCGGTAAGCACGGTTCCTAGGTAATCCGTCAGGCCCTCATAAACCCACAGCAGGTCGCCTTTCATGGGCTGCT
>JAFAGX010000371.1 GCA_019237515.1 Acidobacteriaceae bacterium | reverse complement strand
CGCTCAAGATTTTGCCCATAACTCTCTTTGGGCGCAAAGATTTTGCGGGAATTTTCCGGTACTGTGATGATTCTAAGGATTGGGAGGGGAGGGGGTAGCACCGTGAGTCTTTAACCGTCTTTAACGCGCCACAAGATTCCCCCGCACACTTGGGCGCGAAGAGCCCTCCGCTCGATGGTTCGCGGTTGACGGCAAACCGCACCACACTCTATCGTGGCGGGCGTGAAGACACACGATGCGAGCGCGAGCATGGTCACCTATCGCGGGGTGACGTATCCCTGGCAGTGCGATCAGATCGGCCACATGAACATCACGTGGTATGTCAGCAAATTCGACGAAGCCAACTGGAATCTGTTTGCGTCGGTGGGCATTATGCCCTCGTACCTGCGGGACGGGAAGTTTGGCGTGGCCGGCGTGCAGCAGAACATCACGTACAAGCGCGAGCTGATGGCGGGCGACGTCATTGAAATCCGGACGAAGATTCTGGAAATTCGCGAAAAGGTGATCCGGTTTGTGCACGAGATGAGCAACGTCGAAACGCAGGAAATTGCCGCGACCTGCGAAATTACTGCGGTTCACATGGATCGAAAGACGCGCAAATCGTTTCCGTTTCCTGACGCGGTGCGGAAAGCGGCGGAGAAACGAGTGGCAAGATAAGTCTGAATTCTGATGTGTTGCACGATGGAATGGTCGCAAATGCAGAGATCCTTCGACTCTGCGGACGATTCGCGATCGAATCGTCGGGCTTCGCTCAGGATGACAGCGGGATGATGTAGCATACTTCTCGTCTCATATGACCCTGCAGCAGTTCCGCGAATCGTTACAGCATAACCAGCCGCCGAGCGAGCTCAACGCTGCGCTTGCCGGGCTCTGGTGGGATGCCAAGGGAGACTGGAACCACGCCCACGAATCCGCTCAGCGGGATGAAGGTCCCGCCGGCGCCTGGGTGCACGCATATCTTCATCGCAAAGAAGGAGACAATTCCAACGCGGCGTATTGGTACAGCCGCGCTGGGAAGTCCGCCAGCCGCTTGTCGCTCGAGCAGGAATGGACGCAGATTTCGGAGTTTTTACTCGGGGATAGTTGCGCCTCCTCGGCGCCTTAATCGATCGTCGCGGTTTTCGGCACGGCTGAAGCCGTGCCCTTCCCGGATTCAGAATTCATAGATCCTTCGTCGCAAGTCTTCCGCGGGCGAACGACACCTGCTCCTCAGGATGACAGGGGAGAAATGGGATGTGTCCGGGAACTGATCTCGCAAAGAACGCTCGGTGAGGATGGGGCAACCGGCGAGTTAGCGCGCTCGCCTGTGGTCGACGCCGCTGGCCAAAATAGCGCGGTCAGTCGAGAGATTTCATCACGCTCGAATTCACCACACAGGAAGTATGCGATCGGCAGCAAACCGCCGATAACACCGAGCTTGATCAGCAGCATGATCCCCGTTGCGGGCCAGGCGAGCGCGGCGGCATAAACCGCTAACGAAAGCAATGCGGTTCTCGCAATGCAGGCAGAGCTGGGCTTAACTCCCCACGCGAAGTAGACTGCTGCCAGCGCGACAACGGTCAAAAGGGCACAAAGCACGCTGGTGGTGAGGGCAGCGCTTCTTGGTCCACCAGTGCGGATGGCCGCCACATATGAAGCTGTCGCTAGCGGGACGACGGGAGCCGTCAACAGCAGCACCCATCGGGGCCGTTCGGCGGCAATCAGGATCGAAAGGCAGACCGATAACACTAGCCTGCCGAAGCCAGCGAATATCAAAATCGCTAGAAATGGTCCCGCGGGCGCGAACGTTTGGCCCATTAACAGGGTTGCAATTTCTGGGGATGAGGCCGCGATCAGGGCGGCGAAAGGCAGAAGGCAAATCGTGAACCGGATCGCGTCGCGCGCGAGTTCGCGAGCAAGGGCCGCGTCACCACCTCGCCTGGTATGAGTGAGAGCGGAAAGCAGCACGGGAGCAAGCGCAGTTCCGATCAGGCCCGGCACGATGGTAAGGTTTTGTGCCGCTCCATAGTATCCGACCATCGCGGCACTCGCGCCCAACACTTTGAGCATGAACAGGTCCAGCTTATCGAATACCCTCAATGCCACTCCCGAAACCAGGAGCGGCACAGCGTAATCCCACAGGTGGCCCAGCCGCACGGGGAACCTGCGCCAGAGCGGCGGGCGAACATAATAGCGGGAGGTAATCATGTCGAAGAGCGAAGCTCCGATCATCGCCCAAACGGCTCCGCGGACGGACAGGCCTGCCCAGATCAAGACGACAATCAGGACGAGCCGCGTCATCCAACGGGCAGCGCCGGCTAGCGCTCGCGCGCGGTAGTGTCGCAATCCGATGAGGATGTCGCGATGGGCGGTAGCAAGGCTGTAGATGGGAATGTCGAGAGCAAAAAGGCGCAAGTAACCTGCCAGTGTCGGCTCGCCCAATACACGCGCGAGTTGGTCGCTCCCCAACCACAACAGCAGGGCCGCGAATGTGCCGGCCAAGAAATAGAACCGGACGAGCGTGCTGCCCCACGGCTGCCAGTCTTCCGCATCTCCAATCAGCTTTATTGCTGCGCGGGAAAATGCGCAAGTAACAAAGAACTCGATCCACAACACTACAACACAAGCCAGGGTGAAGATCCCGTAGTCGGAGGGCCCCAGGTAGCGTGTTAAGAATGCCGCGGTGATCAGCCCGGTAGGCAGGATCAGAGCTTCGGCGAGAAAGATGCGGAAACTCCCATCCAACATCTGCCGCCGAATTGGTGATCCGGGGTTGGAAAATGCCACCGCGATTCCCTCAGTGTTGTTGCTCATGAACTCTCTATTGCAGCCGAGCTGCGGTTATGCGATCTGACGTACACGCGGAGGTTCGGCGTAAGCAGGCCGGCGATACTCCGGGTCAGTTGCGCTGGAGTGATTCTCGCCTGGACCCCTCTCTTCGTGGTATTCCGGCTCGGTATTGACCGCCCACAGATCGTAGTTCGCGCCCATGATGTTACGTGCCGCGTACAGCGCCGTCATCATGGAGTGGTCCTGGTTGTTGTATTTGTGCATACCATTGCGGCCGACTACCTGCAAATTGCGAAGGTTTGCATCCAGATATCGCCGGAGGATGTCGACCTTTTCCAACCAGCCCGTGTCATACATGGGATAAGCTTTCGGCATGCGTACCACTGTTCCGTCCACTACTTCGTGTGCGACCGCCAGCCCCAATTGCACGATCTCGCGGGTTGCCAGCTTTATGAGTTCCTCGTCCGGGAGATTCCACATCTCATCATTTTTGAAGACGAAATACTCCATGGCCAAGCTCGTCTTATCCGGATCCGGCACCATAGCAGGTGACCAGTTTTTCAGGTTTTGAATACGACCTACCTTTACCGAAGTCTCATGCACATAGATCCAGTTATCCGGGATGACCTGCTTGCGGTTGATGATTAGTACTACGGTCAGAAAGTCTCGGTAGCGAAGCGAGTTGGCTGCGCTAAGCACTTCGGGAGGTGCGGCAGGTTGCAACGCGCGCACGAGACTGCGAATCGGCATGGAACTGATGAACTCGGTGCCATGGAAGTGTTCCTCTCCGTTTGGTCCGCTGGTCACCACTTCGTTGATGCGCCCGGCATGGTGGACTATTTGAGTCACCCGTCGTTCCAGTAAAACCGGTTGTCCCAATTGTTGCAGCTTCTCGGTCAGCATCTCCCACATCTGTCCCGGACCACGCTCGGGATAGTAGAAACTTGAGATGAGGCTCTTCACCTTCTGCTCACGACGATTACTGAATGTATGCCGGAGGGCGGACATCAGCGACAAGCCTTTGATCCTTTGCGCCGCCCAGGTGGCGTGGATTTCGTTGCAGGGGATGCCCCAGACTTTTTCCGTATAGGTCTTGAAAAAAGCCTTATAAAGGCGTGAACCGAAGCGATTGCACACCCATTGTTCCAGTGTCTGCTCGGGGTGCGAGGGAAACAGCCGCGCCTTGAGATAGCTGGCGAAAATTAATAGACTTTCCCACAAACCCATTCCGAGCAGAACATTCAGCGGCTCAATTGGGTAGAAGAAAAACCGTTTGCGGTAGAAGATGCGCGAGAGCCTTTGGCGAAGAAGGAATTTGTCGCCCAAGATCTCCCGCCAGATCTCGTTGACTTCGTCCCATTTGCTGAAAAAGCGGTGGCCGCCAATATCAAACAAAAATCCCTTGTAGTTAACGGTTCGAGCGATGCCGCCGACAATGTTGTCGGCTTCTAACACGACAGCTGCCTTGCGATGTTTGGCTAGCTCATAGGCTGCGGTCAATCCGGCAGGCCCGCCACCTATAACTACAACTCGATCCGAAGGCGACATTTAAATCCCTCCAAGGGCCACTCACTCTTGCTGCGAATCGCCGACGGTGACAGCGGTTTGCTCTCGGCGATGGCAGGGCCGTCACTCCATTTGGGAGCTAGTGAGCGAGCGTTTCATTTCGCGATCTACTTGCACACCTGATATGACTGCGACTGCCGGAGGGGGAGTACGAAGAGCTGAGATAAAGTGGGCCGCACAGCAATATGCCCACGTCAATCCACTGTAGAAGTAATAAAGCCAATGGGTGGGCACTGCCGCCACTGCGAACGCAAACCCACGTTTTTCCCAGAAAAACTGGTAAACACGGTAGTTGAGTGCCAAGAGCAACACAACGAGGAAGAATACGGACGAGGCCAACATCATAGATCCTCGCGCACTATGCCCCCATGGCATAAGCAACAACATGGGCGGAAGCAGTAACACACCAGCGGCGCTGAACCGCGCGGAATAGGTGAGGTTCAAGTCGCGGGGCATTGTGCCGATCTCAAGCACAAGCTTCGACCAAGGCACGGCACGATCACGAACATCTGACTTGATCATGCCCAGCAGCGTCCATCGCTTGAGGTGTTTGACCTGTAGTCTCTTGTCGAGCAGAATTTTGTGACCACGCTGGACCAAGCGTAAACCGAGTTCTATATCCTCGATCGCTGGCCGAGCATAACGCTCCGCGTCAAATCCGCCGATCTTTTCAAAAACGTCGCGGCGTATCGCTCCGCATCCAGCCCAAAACGTGGTCGCATTCTCGCTGGATGTCTGGTGGATGTAGTGATGGAAGAGATTTTTATAGTGAGAAAAGAAACCTTGTGCCGATGGCTCGTGGTCATAGGAGCCAAAAACAGCCTGCAATTGGGGATCGCGCTCGAAGTCCTCGGCAATAATTCCGAGGGCGTCGGGCGGCACCTGCACATCCGCATCTACGAAGACTAAAATGTCGCCGCGCGCTGCGCTGGCACCAAGGTTTCGAGCGCCAGCTGGGCCCTCCCGCCGCGGCGTGCGGAAATAGCGCACCTTGTGTGACTGGATCGCCGAAACTGAATGGTCGCTTGAACAGTCGTCCACAACCAGGAGTTCGAAGTCACGATACGAGGATGCTCCCAAGGCGTTAAGGCAGTTCGCAAGTTGCCAGCCACCGTTGTATACGGGTACCACTATAGTTAGCATCGAAAAGTTACGCCCCAATTACCCCACACCTGCAGTTAGAGCTCAGATCAGCACATCGGCTTCCATCCGCAAATACTTCCGGCAACAGCACTTGTGACCCAGACAAAGATTTCCGGCAGTGCAGGGACATGCTACCGAAGGAAATTGTTTACCCTAATTGGAAATGGGGTTTGCTCTTTCTCTGTCAGGTCGGTTCCAGGCAGCGAGACGCTTTGGCAGCTCTTGGAACAAGGGTCTATGACTAACCAACCTGCCCTTGAATGGTCGTGAGAATCCTATTCTGTGTGCAAAAGTTTTCTCCAGCGAGGTAAGCCGATGCTTCGGCATTCGCATTGCAGCTTGCCTTCGGCGCAAAGGCAGACTTTGCCATCTTGTCGCAGATCATGCGCACTGAGGACTTTACGTAGGGACGTGAATCACCGTCATGATAGCGATTCACTTAACGGCAACCTTGGCCCTTTACGTGCCTTGTGCAAGGCGCTGCTTTTGTCTGCCGTCTGGTCTTCACTGGGAAAATATGAAATTCGACTCGAACCGGTCCACTTCGCCCTTGCTTTCTGTGATTTTGGTAACCCCTGATTGCTACCAGAACCTTGCAACTACCATCCGCACCCTTCGTGCCCAGACCATCCGCGAACGAATTGAGATTGTGATTGTCGCACCGGATTCCCGGACCCTCGACATGAGGGAGGACGATCTGCTGGGGTTTGCCGGAGTGCAAATCGTGCTGTTGGGAAAGATTCTCTCGATCGGCACTTCTTATGCGGCTGGGGTCCGGCGAGCGACCGCGCCCATCGTCGTCTTCGGCGAGGACCACTCGTTTCCCCGGCATGACTGGGCCGAAAAGCTGGTTCAGGCCCACGAGCAAGCATGGGCTGCCGTAGGACCTCGGGTGTGCAACGCCAATCCGCGTACGAAGGTCGCCAGGGCCGACTATCTAATTGCGTATGGTCAATGGGGTTCATCCGTCAACGGTGGTGAAGTGGAACACCTTCCCGGACATAACAGCTCCTACAAACGCGCGCTGCTTTTGGAATACGGAAGCAAGCTCGATGACATGTTAGAGGCAGAGAGCGTGCTCCACTGGGACCTCCGCCGCAACGGGCACCATCTTTTGTTGGAAAGTGCTGCGCGGACGTCTCACATGAATTTCAGCTGCTTCTTGCCCTGGGCATTCACTCAACTACAGGCTGGAATCGTATTCGCCGCCTTCCGCGCTCATAATGAAAACTGGCCGCTCTCTCGACGGCTCTTCTTTATTCTGGCGGCCCCTCTTATTCCTTTTATACGCTTGCGCCGCATCATGGCACTTACGGAGAACTTGAAAGACTGCCGCAATCTTCTTCCGATTCTTATCTTCGGACTGGGGCTTGATGGTTTCGGACAGATGCTGGGCTACGCCATAGGCAGGACGTTGAGAACCCTGGTTCTTCGCCACTTTACCAATTTCGAATTCAAGCGTGTGCAGTATGTGCAAGAGCGAGATGCGGCTCCATGGGTCTCGAAGAGCTATGCGTGACACCGCCCCGGTTTTCTCCGTCGTAGTTCCTACTCATAATCGGCCAGCGCAACTGGCGGTATGCCTGCAGGCAATCGCTGAAATGTCTTATCCTCGCGAGCGCTTCGAAGTCATCGTCGTCGATGATGGCGGCACCACATCCTTGCAGCAGATTTATGACTCTTTCCGCAGCCGTCTAGAACTTACATTTCTGCGCCGTGAACAAGGCGGACCGGGAGCGGCACGCAATACCGGGGTTGAACACGCTCGCGGCCGCTATCTGGCTTTCACTGACGATGACTGTGCTCCGTCGCAGGACTGGTTGGCGCGTTTGCAAGACCGTTTTGAACAAGCACCTGACGAGCTGTGCGGAGGCCGTACCGTCAATGGCCTCACCCAGAATCCCTACTCGGCTGCCAGTCAGGCAGTGATCGATGTTGTCTACAGCTGGCAGCCAGATGCCGCGGACTTTCCCCAGTTTTTTGCCAGCAATAATCTTGCGGTTCCGGCGGATCTGTTCCGCAAGATCGGAGGATTTAACCCGGCTTTTGAAGTGTCCGAGGACCGCGAGTTTTGCGACCGTTGGGCACACTCTGGATATCGGATGGCGTATGCACCTGAGGTCATAATCTGTCATCGCCACAATTTGAGCCTGTGGACGTTGCTGAAGCAGCATTTCAACTACGGTAGGGGAGCCCGCTGTTTTCACAAACAGCGAGAGCATCTTGGATGGGGGCGGTTTCGCAGTGACACGAGCTTTCATGTGCGCTTGCTTCGCCACGGACTGGCCAACCCATTTGCCAGCACTGGGACGACCGTGGCTCTCCTCGCGTGTACCCAAATGGCAATAGCCGCCGGATATGCATGGGAGAGGATCGTTGATTCAGAGGCAGCCCGGGAAGTATTCAAAGATCCGGATACCGCACAGCGGAAAAAGAGTACCCATTCAGCCACGGCACGAATATGAATGTCATCAGGTTGGGAGTGGTCGGGTGTGGCAAGGTGGTTTGCCGCATTCATCTGCCCGCGCTGCGTCGGGTGCACGGCGCCAAAGTAGTCGCCCTTGCCGATCCCGTGGCCGCAAGGAGAGCGGAAGCGGAAAGATTGGCGGGCGGCGTGGCGACCTTTGTGGATTGCGAGGAACTTCTCCGACGTGCAGATATCGACGCAGTGATGATCTGCACTCCTTCCGCGCAGCACGCCCAATGTGCCCTGGCAGCGTTGGCTGCGAGCAAGCATGTCTATGTTGAAAAACCGCTGGCATCGAACCTTCGAGACGCGGAAGCGGTGGTGCACGCTTGGGAAGGGACCGGCCTGGTCGGCATGTCCGGCTTCAATTATCGCCATCACCCGCTTTATGTGAAAACGCAAGAAATAGTGTCCTCTGGCATACTGGGCCAGGTAATGGGCATCCGGTCATCCTTCACCTCAGCGGGAGAGTGGATTGACGAGTGGAGGAAAAGGCGCTCTTCGGGAGGCGGCGTTTTGCTTGACCTCGCCGGCCACCATATCGATCTGGCAGAGTTTATTTTCCGACAGCGCATCTGCGAAGTTGCGGCGCAGGTTACATCGTGGGGCTCCGACCAGGATACAGCCTGGACGGAAATGACGCTGGGGAACGGCGTCGTTATGCAGTCGTTCTTTTGCTTGCGCGGGACGGATACGAACCGCTTCGAAATCTATGGAGAGTCGGCCCGCCTCACGGTGGATTATCTTGCAGGAACGCTGGAAATTGTTTGTCGGGGCCGACGTAAATTGATACACCGCGTCAGCGATGCTCTCGATCAAGGGTGGTCACGCTTGCGGCATGGACTGACCCAGCTTGATCGATCTTATGAGATAGCTTTTTCAAAGTTCGTGAATGCTGTTGCGAACGGATGCCAGCGTATCGCCCCCGATCTGCATGACGCGCTCCATGTTTTACAAGTGATCGATGCGGCGGAAAGATCAGCGGACACCGGCCAAAGGTCGCGCATTCAAACAATTAGCGAACCCGCCGTAGCGCAATGGTGAGCAGCGAAAAAAAGCAAATCAGCCCGGCTGAAGAACGCGTGCTCACCAGCTCCACTCCACCGAGAGCGGCCCTCGCATCCCGGTTAGCACCATACGTACTGCTCAGTCTTTCGGTCATAGGCTGCATCGCACTGTCCATCGTATTCACGACCGGATACGATTCAAGGACCAAGTTAATCCAGCTTGCACTCCAAACAATTTTGGTTGCACCTGCTTTGCTCTGGGTTTTGCGGCAGACCGCTGACGGGGAAAACTCTCCGACTAGATTACGCGTCGCACCTTTTTTTCTTCTGTTTGCGGTTATTGTCGTTCCCATAAGCTGGCGGGTACGGCATGGAGTGTACAACGGGGATGAAAGCGCGTACCTGTTTCAGGCCAAGATATTCCGATCCTTTCACGCTTATGCGCAGAGGCCGCGGATTGAGGTTCAGGGCGAATTTGCTTTCAAGCACCATGTGATGTTCAAGGATCGGTGGTTCGGAAAATATCCGCCTGGCTGGCCGGCGCTTCTGGCGCTACTTGGTTCCGTGCTGCCTTACTGGTTAATTTCTCCGATGCTCGGGCTACTTCTTCTCTGGCTTGTCTATGAAATTTCCAGGCGGCTTTACGATACGCGTACCGGAACGGTTGCTGTCTTTCTAATGGCTTGTTCTCCTTTTTTTCTTTTCAGCTGTGTGGGCTTCATGTCCCACATCGCGTGTGCTGTTTTCGTTGCCCTCGCGACCTTTTCGCTGCTCATGAGCATCAGGACCCATCAATCCGGCTATTTCGTTCTTATGTTTGCTGCCCTGGCAATTGCGTTCCTGGT
>JAFAGX010000051.1 GCA_019237515.1 Acidobacteriaceae bacterium | reverse complement strand
CAACCTTGAACCAGGCGTTTACCGCCTGCAGATCAAGGTGAATGACAACATCTCCAAGCAGTCGGTTGACCCTACGGCAACGTTTGCCGTGGAATAGCCCAAAACCGGTAGGTGGTAGGTGGATGTTGCGTAAGCTCGGGTTGTTCGCGCTGATGTTGGGCCTGACGCTACCGGCGTGGTCCGCCGACCGGCCGGGCACCATCTCGGGCTATGTGCGCGATGGAGCAGGCACACCGCAAATGGGCGCGGTGGTAGAGATCCTGGGGTCGCAAATCGCCACTGCGTTTACGGATGAGCATGGGTTCTTTTCTGCGGGCGGGCTGCTGCCGGGGATTTACGACATTAAAGTTTCCGCTGCATCTTTTCTTCCTTCGTTTCGCGATGGCGTAGGTTTGCGCGCCGGCGGCAAAATACTCCTAAATCTGACGCTGACTACCCTCTTCGACGCGGTCAAGATTGCTCCGGCCCAAAGTCCGGCTGAGCAGGACGATTGGAAATGGATCCTGCGATCTTCCGCCAACCGTTCCATCCTGCGAGTGGTCGAGGACAAGTCCGGGAAATCGACAGTGGCTGTCGGCGATTCTTCCAAGAGCAACCATGATTTGAAAGGGACTCTCTCGTTTGTAGCGGGCTCTGCGTCGGATGGGTTCGGCGGCGCGTCCGATATGAGCACTGCGTTTTCGGTGGAGCGCTCAATTTTTGCCGCCGACACGATCGGGCTCTGGGGAAACATTGGGTACAACAATGGGGAAGCATCCCCGGCGTCGGTAGTGCGCGCTTCCTTCAGCCACAAGATGGATAACGGTTCGGAGCCGCAGTTTGCTCTCACAATGCGTAATCTGCCAGCTCCATTTGCTGTGCCCAACGCGGCTTTCCAAGCGCTGTCCATGACTACGTCGGACAGCTTTGCCCTGGGCGACGCGATTGAACTGCACTTTGGAAGCGAGCTGCAGAGCGTTCAGTTCCTGGGGCATGTGACAGCTTTCCGCCCGTTCGGATCGGCCGATGTTCATCTGTCTCCGAACACGATTGTCGAATACCGTTACGCGACCTCCGAACCCGACGAGATCAGCGAAAAAGGAGTCGAATCAGCGCGTGCGGATTTAAGCGAGTCGCAGCCGCGAGTAAGCATGGTGGGATTCAATTCCGCGCTCGAACATGCGCATCACCATGAGCTTTCGGTTTCACGCCACCTTGCCCCTAAAACAAATGTGCAGGTCGCGGCATTTTACGACCGAATAGTGGATCCCGCCCTGACCGGCGTTGGAGAATTCTCGACTGACGGCGGAATGATTTTGCCGGATATTTACTCCGGTACTTTTACGTACCAGGGCGCCGACCTGAAGACTGAAGGTATGCGGTTCGTGCTGCAACAAAAGTTGACCAGCGACATTACGGGAACCATGGATGTGGATTATGGTGGCGTGCTGGCAATCGCTCCCGGCGCTAATTTGGCGAACGCGCAGAATTTCATGTCGACGAGATACCGGCACAGCGTATCGGGGAAGCTAACCGGCACGATGCCCAAAACGAAGGCGCACTGGATCGTATCCTATCGCTGGGTGGATGGACAGGCGCTTACGCCAGTGGACGTTTTCAACGCGTCGCCCGGCCACGCGGCGCCATATCTCAATTTGTATGTGCGGCAGCCCATTCCTCTGATCTTTCCCGGCCACGTGGAAGCTCTGATTGACGTTCGGAACCTGCTCGCCCAAGGGTATGTTCCCGTTCTCGGTGAAGACCGCCGCACCGTCTACCTGGTGCAGGACGCCCGCGCGGTAAGGGGCGGGTTGAACTTCACGTTCTAATAGTCCGCGATGTCGGCGCGGCTGAAGCCACGCCCTTTCAAAACAAGTTCCCAGCCTAACTCGCCAAGAACGCTTCGTTAAGGGTGGGCAATGCACAAAATGCATAGACCCTTCTCCACGATCAGGAGGACGGCGTTACGTAGAAAAGCAGGTCCCTCGACTCGACAGGTTAGAGAGGACTGGGTCGCCGGTGCGGGAGTCTGGGTCTGGGTTGGTGCGAGGACGGCGCGGCTAAAGCCACGCCCTTTCAAAACAAGTTGTCACCCAAATTACACGGGGGCGGGCGGAGAGTTACTCCCAGCGCAAGGCTTCAATCGGGTCTAACCTGGATGCTCGAATCGCCGGGAGCATGCCGCTGACCAGACCGACAACGGAAAGAATCAGCGTCGCGATGAGCAATGTTCCCGGATCAATGATCAGCCGAATATCTCCCGCTTCGGCATGCTTCGCCATCCCGCTGTACAAAGTCAATCGTCCAACCGAAAGTGAAACCGCGATGGCGAGAATCATTCCGAGCACACCACCAAGAAAGGTGATCGTCAGCGATTCGGCCAAAAACTGTAAAAAGATATCCCGCCTTCTCGCTCCCAAAGATTTCTTCACGCCAATTTCCCGGGTCCGCTGCGTGACCGAGACCAGCATGATGTTCATCAGACCCACGCCGCCGATTCCAAGAGTCAGCGTGCCAATGAACCCGAGCAAAACTTTCAGGCCTAGCGTAATCAATTCGAATTGGTGAAGTTGCTGCATCAGATTGAACACCATCAGACCACGCCGGTCCGCGGGATTGAACTTATGCTGCATTGCCATGACATAGCGCACCGATTGCTCGAGTTTCAGGTAATCGCTTGCTTCGTAGTTAAACCAGATGGAGTCAAGATAATGCGTGTCTTTCAAATCTGCCATCGTGGTGAACGGGATGTAAATGGCTTGATTCACCTTCTCGTTGTCCTCGGAGGGCTGCATCTTGGGCCTAAGTACTCCGATTACCTCGAAGCCGATCCCGTCGATGTGAATGCGCTCATGCAGCGCATTGCGGCCGGAAAAAAGTTTTTCCTTCGCTTCCGATCCGAGGACTGCCACATGTGCACGCTGCACCTGGTCTTCCATGTTGTACGACCTCCCCTGATCTGGTGTGAGCACCCGAATGTCTGTCACATTGGGGTACCCTCCGCCGACAGAAAAGTCGTAGGCGCGCGATTCGTATTGCACATGACACTTCTTCCAGACTTCGGGCTCAATCTGTGTGATCTCCGGCAGGTTCTGTTTCAGTAGATCGACATCTTCGATGGTGAAGCGCAGCGGAACTCCGGCTTTTTGTCCACCGGCCTGCATCGATGTTCGGCCAGGCATGACGATCATCAACCGCGTACCCCAATTCGCGAATATGGCTTCGCAGGCCCGTCCGAAACCATTTCCGTAGGAGAGCAACATCACGACGGTCGCGATCCCCCAGCCCATGCCCAACATCGTGAGCAAGGTTCGGCGGGGGTTGTGTTTCATGGCCGCGTATGCTTCGTTGACCAGGTCCTTCATGGCTATTCCTGCCGCAGCGCTTCCACGGGTTGCAACATGGCTGCTTTGCGTGCCGGATACAAGCCGGCGATCACTCCCGCTACAGTGAGACACAAAACCGCGAGCGTTGCAGTCATGGGCACCAGACGTGGCGGGTCAAAGCCGCTCGGTCCTTGCACAGAACCTAAAGCCAGCATCAAACCTCCGGCAAACAAAATTCCGACCATGCCGCTTAGCAAGGTCAGCAGCACACCCTCAAGGAAGAATTGGAGCAAGATACTGCGGTTGGTAGCTCCCAATGCCTTGCGCAGCCCGATCTCCCTGGTTCTTTCGGAGACCGCGACAAGCATGATATTGATCACGCCAACGGCGCCCAGGGCAAGGGTGACGGCGCCCACGGTTCCCAGAAAAAGATCCATTGCAGTGAAAATCGCGCCGATTGCCTCGGCCTCAGCTACAGTGTCCATCACATTAAAGGCATCGGGATCACGATAGTCGAAGCCGTGATTGCGTCCGATAATTCTCTTTGCGTCTTCGAGCGCCACCGCGTGATCGGCCGCGGTGAGCGGTTGCAAATTTAAAAAAGAAATCGCGTTGCGCTCCGCTTCGCCTTTTAGGGGGAAGTACATGCTCATGGTGCGGTAAGGAATGTAACCGCGCGAATTCGTAGAGTTTTCATCACCGTGTCCGATGCGCGCAATCGTGCCAACCACTTCAAAGCTGATCCCATTCAGTAGAATGCTGGACCCCACGGCGGGCCGGCCTGGGAACAGATTACGCGTCATCTCGTCGCCCAGCACGACCACATTCCGCCTCTGGTTTTCGTCGAACCAATTGAGCCAGCGGCCCTGCTTAACGGGTAGGTAGCGGATGCCGTTGTATTGCGGCTCAATGCCTAACATCTCGCCGCTCGCACTGCCAAACTCGCTGGCTGCGCGCACGTCGTTACGGGAGAGCACTGGAGTAACGGCCGACACATGCGTCGCCTCACGACGAACATCCTGATAATCCTCAAACGTGATGCGGTAATGCCGTCCGGGATTGGGACTTCCCGGCAGAGCGGGCACTCGGGCCGGATACACCCATAGGATGTTTTCGCCATACTCGGACATGTCACGCTTCTTGCCGGAGCGGAAGCCTTCGCCCAAACCGACGAGCAACAGCAACGATCCCACACCCCAGGCAATGCCGAACATCGTCAGGAAGGAGCGCAGCCTGTGCGCCCAGAGGGTACGGAGGATTTGCCCGAAAATGTCGGCCAGAATTCTCATGTGTGACGCACGATTGTACGTCAAAACGAGTAGCGTGGAGCTAGTAGCTAGGGGCTATCGGTCGGGATTCAGGAGGAACTGCAAAAGAATGCAGTGCTCAGAGGTTCAGCGAGAAATCAGGTCGGACAGACCCCAGTTGTCAGTTCTCGGTTCTCACGTCCTTGCCGGTTACCTTCCGAATGACTTTCGTAATCTAGATCACTTTCGTGCCATGCAACTAACCTCGGGCGCGGGGGTTTGAGGAAAGCATGAAAAACAAACTCGGCAGTTCGCTCTTAGTCCTGGCAGTGGCTGGCCTGATGTGCACCGCATCCGCCGCCGCTCAATCGAACACTTCCGGCGCAGGTCCCGGCGTTTACGATCCCGGCCATCCTCGCGTCAACGAAGTCAATCAACGCGAGCAGAACCAGCAGAATCGGATCGCCAACGGTCTGAAGAACGACACTTTGAATGCGCAGCAGGCGTCGAACCTGGAGAAGCGCGAAGCTAATCTGCAGAATCGTGAACAGAAGGACATGGCCGCGCACAATGGCCATCTCACGAAAGCAGAGCAGAACAGCTTGAACCGGCAAGAGAACCGCATCAGCAAGAGCATTTACAAAGACAAGCACAGCAAATAGGTGCTTGCGTTGAATTGGGATCGCAAGCCGCAGCCGACTGCGGCTTTTTTCTTTGAGCTGGCTTGTTCGGCTTTCGTAACAAAAGGCGGAAATTTGTATTTACGCTGCATTGGTGTGCTATTTTGCGTGCGTCCATCGGGCGATAATCGGCCCAACCATCCCTGGGTGTTTCCAAAAATCTGTCCTCAGCTTTAGAAAGGAGTTCCCCTTATGTCCTTCCCAAAACACAATCTCACCGGTAGTGAGCGTGCTCCCATGCGTGGAGCACGAGAGATTGGCCCAGCCAACCCCAACGAGAAAGTAGAAGTCACGATACGTCTGCGCTCCCGCGCGGGCAAAAAGCCAGCAGTTTCTCTCGACACTTTTCGCCAGCCCCCGAATGAGCGGACGATTTTTAGCCGCGAAGAATACGAGAAATCTCATGGCGCGGATCCCTCCAGCATCGCCCTGGTGGAAGGGTTTGCGCGCGAGCACGGACTTGCGGTGGTCGAGACCAGCCCCGAACGTCGCACTGTGATTCTTTCCGGCACGGTGGCGAAAATGAACAACGCCTTCGGAGTTCAGCTGAAAGAGTACGAGCATCCGACTGCGGGACGCTATCGCGGCCGCACCGGTGCGATCCAAATCCCAGAGAATTTAACTGACCACATCGAAGGCGTGTTTGGTCTGGATAATCGGCCGCAAGCGTCGCCCCATTTTCGGCGGCGACGACATGCCCGGCCCGCCGCCACTTCGTTTACCCCGCCGGAAGTAGCGTCACTATATGAGTTTCCGACAGGGGTTGACGGTTCCGGAGAGTGTATCGGGATCGTCGAACTGGGCGGCGGATTCAAACCTACAGATCTCACCAAATACTTCAACCAGATCAAGCTCACGAAGTCACCAAACGTGACAGCGGTTTCTATCGGCAATGGCAAAAACCAGCCCACGGGCGATCCCAACGGTCCGGATGGTGAAGTCATGCTCGACATCGAAGTCGCAGGCTCCATTGCCCCCGGTGCCAACATCGTGGTCTACTTTGCAGAGAACACCGATGCGGGATTTCTCAACGCCATCACCACGGCGGTTCACGACAAAACCAACAAGCCCTCGGTCATCTCCATCAGCTGGGGATCGGCCGAATCCGACTGGACCTCGCAAGCGATGACTTCCATGGATGAAGCCTTTCAAGCGGCAGCGGCAATGGGCGTTTCGGTCTGTGTCGCCTGTGGAGACAACGGTTCGACGGATGGCATCGACGACGGCCTAAACCACGTCGACTTCCCAGCGTCGAGCCCCTACGCGCTCGCGTGCGGGGGAACTCTTTTGCAAGGGTCGGGTAATACGATAAGCAACGAGATCGTCTGGAACGAGCTGAAGAACAAGGAAGGAGCAACAGGAGGCGGGGTCAGCGATTTTTTTCCCCTGCCCAGCTATCAACAGAATGCCGGTGTGCCGCCATCCGCCAACCCCGGAGGCCGCATAGGGCGTGGGGTTCCGGACGTTTGTGGCGATGCCGATCCCAACAGCGGCTATCAAACGTACGTTGACGGCCAACCTGACGTGATTGGCGGCACCAGCGCGGTTGCTCCACTCTGGGCCGGATTGATCGCGCTCCTCAATGAGAAGCTTAGCCAGCCGGTGGGATTCTTAAATCCGCTGCTCTATCAGAAAGCAGTCTCGAGCGACGGCTTCCGAGATATCACCTCCGGCAACAATGGGGCATACTCTGCCGGGGTGGGCTGGGATGCCTGCAGCGGCCTGGGATCGCCGATTGGCACGAGCATCGCGGCTGCGCTTGGGCCATCCGCTCGCGCGAAGACCGCATAAAATTAAGAGGACGCGGCGGGGCCGCGTCCTTTTCCCTGGGTGGAATCCGAAGATTTAAAGCAGATCCCTCGACTGCGCCCGATTTTTCGCAAGCGAAAAATCGGGCTTCGCTCGGGATGACAATTCCATCGTGTACGTGAACTCACCCTAATGTGCGATGAGCGCTTTGTTGGGGCGTGGCGCCCGTGCGGGAGCCTGGATCAGATTGTTGCAGCAACGGCGCGGCTGAAGCTGCAACCAAAATTCCCCACGCTAGCCTCGCGAAGAGCGCTCGGTAAGCCTGGCGCAACCGCGAAGATGGGGCAAGACGATCTCAGTACTCCACGATCTTCCCGCCGCTCTTGAAGACCTTGCCATCTTTCATGACGAACTGGACATTCTCCAGAATCTTCACATCGCTCAGTGGATCGCCATTCACAGCCACGATGTCGGCGTAAGCTCCGGGGGCGATCGTGCCAATCTTCCCCGTCATGTCGAGCATTTCTGCGGAACGTGAAGTAGCGCTCTTAATTGCGTCCATTGGCGACATGCCGAGACGAACCATTTGGGAGAATTCCTGAGCAATGGGTTCACTCCAGGGAATTCCACCCATATCGGTTCCGAAAACAATCTTTACTCCGGCGTGCAGCGCTTTGGGGAATGAAACTTCATGAACTGCCGCACGCTTGCGATCGCGTTGGCCATTGGGGGTATCGGCGGGACCCCAATCCTTGTAGTAAGGACTGATGGTCGGGCAATACCAGGTGCCTTGCTTGAGCATCTGGGCGATGGCGGCATCATCGAGATCGAGCCCGTGCTCGATCGAATCACATCCGCCATCGAGGGCGCGATGGATGCCGATGCCGCCATACGCGTGACAGGCAACTTTCTTGCCCCAGCCGTGGGTTTCATCGACGATCGCTTTGAGTTCTTCGACCGTGAGCGTCGGCTGCGAGACCAACTCACCATTCTTGCCGACCCAGGAGCGGTGAGTCATGTAAACCTTGATCCAGTCGGCTCCATGATCCAATTGCTCACGCGCGGCCTTGCGGGCTTCGACGGGGCCGTCAATGAGTTGCGCGGTTTTTGGCAGATCAAGCTCGGGAGCGTAGTCTTCGAGCATGTAGCCGCCGGTGGTGGAAATCGCCCGAGTGGAAACAAACAGGCGTGGGCCCGGAATGTAGCCCTTTTCGATTGCCTCTTTAATTCCAACATCTCCATAGCCCGCGCCTTCGGTCTCGAGATCGCGTAGCGTGGTGAAACCCTGCTCCAAGGCTCGGCGGACGGCGACGGTGGCGCGCGCCGCGCGCAGCGCCAGCGGAGGGTACAAGATATTGGCATCGTAGCCGCCCTGCGCCGGGTCCTCGCCTTGCAGGAAAATGTGGGTGTGCGCATCGGTCATTCCCGGCAACACGGTCGCGTGGGAAAGATCGATGACAGTCGCGCCGGATGGAACTTTCGCGCTCCCCGCATCGCCAAGGCTATCCACACGGTCTCCACGAATGATGATGATTTGATCGTGCTTGACCGAATCGGACTCGCCATCGATCAGCGTTCCTGCACGAATGACGGTGAAGGCGTGCAGAGCCGGAGCTTCTTGTGCTTGGGCAGAGAGAAGAGTAAAACCGAGCAGCAGCAGAGACGCGAACGATTGCCTCATCAATTCCCCCAGATGGAAATCAGGATGTCGGCGTGCGGTGCACATTCTACGCCGTTCCAGCGCACGCAGAGCGTCGTTCTTCGCCATTAAGCGAGAAGCGAAGTTCCCACCCAAGCAAAACCGGCTTGGTGGGGCACCCGCATCGGATTCGTCCACGCGAGATTCCTCGCCCCGCCGGTGAAAGCGCGGGGCTTCGGAATGGCATTGAAGGTGAGGCCTATTTTAATGCCTGTAACTTGGCTGAGGCCAATTGAGCCGCTTCTGTGGCGGGGTTCTCTTTTTGGATCTGCTCGTAGGTTCGTTTCGCTTCCAGCGGCATGTTGGCTGACTGGTAGGTTGCAGCCAGTTCCATTTGTGCGGTTGTTTTACTTACGGTAGCGGTGGGTTTGGCACTGAGGTCCTTGTAAAGATCAATTGCCTGCTTGTCACGATTGGTATCCCGATACACGGAAGCCAAAGCAAACTTGGCCAAGGCGGCCAATTCTTTGTTGTGATAGGAGGCAACCGTCTGCAACTCCCGCTCGGCGTCGGAGTTGTTGCCCATCGTCGCCGAAGTCAGACCAAGAAAGTAATGAGAGAAATCTGCCGCGTGAGTGTGCGGATAATTATTGACAATTTGTTCGAACTGCTTATGCGCGGCGGTGGCTCGCTCGTTGATGCTGGCAAAACTCACGACCTCTGGCTGGGGCGGCATATTCGGCGGGCGAATCGGGGTGTCCAGGGTGCGCACCGCTTTGCTGAACTCTACGCTCGCCTTTTGGTCCTGCTGGTTGGTGTAATACCAGCCAGCAAAAGCCAGGCCCACGATGACCAGGAGGACGATCCCGGCGACGATCAGCTTGTTCTGGTGTTCAGCTGACCAATGGAGAGTTTTTTCGGCCACTTCCACGGTGGTCTTGCTGAAACGGTCCTCTTTCAATTGATGGCGGGTTTGTGCGCGCACGAACTTCCCTTCTGCTGGCGATTATGGTGGGCTAACGAAGTTCAGTTTAGCAGCCGGAAAACGGGAGCGTCAAAAGCGTCGTTTAGGGGCGCAGCGAGTTCGCCCTCGCTTGATTGGTCCCAGGTTAGCTCGCGAACCAGGCTCGCGGAACCTGGGCTACCCGCCGTTCGGCATGAAACCAATGCGAATTTGTTCCGCTGCTATAATTGAAGATTGTCCTCATGCCAAGAAA
>JAFAGX010000359.1 GCA_019237515.1 Acidobacteriaceae bacterium | reverse complement strand
TGCGAATGAGCGCCACAAGCTGAACGGGAAATTCAGTATTCAAGACGCCCGAATAGTAAAAGACAGAGAACGCAGCGCCTTTGGGCTATAGCGTCTGACAGAATAGATTGCTGATCCGCGAGGAGAAAGGAAATGAGAGAACCAGCGGCCAACGGGACTAACGCAGAGCATTACACCAAGCTGGAACACATGTATATGACGGCACCCATTAACGCGTTCTATTCACCGCGGATCCGGATCTCGCACGGCGAGACCGTAATCACGATCCCCGTGAAGCCCGAGTTCTTTCACGCCGCCGAAGCCGTGCATGGGTCGGTGTACTTCAAGCTGCTGGATGACGCTGCGTTCTTTAGCGTCAATTCGTTGATCGAGGAGTATTTCGCGCTAACCGCTAGTTTTACGACGTATCTTCTCCGCCCCATTTCGGAAGGAACAATGAAGGCCACCGGCAAGGTAGTTTACGCGGGAGCACGCTCATTCATTGCGGACGCGGTGGTGGTGGATGGCGACGATAACGAGATCGCCCGGGGGAGCGGGAATTTCGTAATCAGCAAGATCAAGTTGACGGCCGACATGGGCTATCGTGTTTAGGAAGCACCGCGGGTTTCGGTATAAGGGTCAATGACTGAAGTCGTGGTTTCATCTTGAGGAATCGACCTGCGGGATTTCTGTAATCGCAGTGTAGATCTTCAGCCCAAGGCTCCGGCCAATTCTCACCATTTCGTCTGCCCCGCTCGAAGGTCCTCCCACCCGGAGTACCGCATCGCATTTCTCCAGCAACCGAATCGCGATTGGATGAAAAACTTCATTGAAGGCTTCGTCTCCGACCTGTCGTGAGCCGGCTAGATCAACCAGCGGCAGTGCGAGCCATTCACCGATAATTGGGATGTGCCCCGCACGGAAAATCGGCAGCGCATACGATTCCATGACCTGCACGTTCTTCTTCATCAAAGCCGGGTCATCATTAGTGCCGGAACGGTAGGGACCGGCAATCAAAATCAGCATCGATTTCCTTGAATCGGCAGTCACAAATGCCTTTCTGTCGGAGTGATGACACCACAGATCATAAGTGCAACCCTGATCTATCATCAACGATGCTGGTTCACAAAGATTTTGGAATTCGACTCAAACGAGGCCACCACGCGACTGAGATGGGCTCCCGCGCTTGGCAAAACGGAGCTAAGATCCAATGTGTGTGGCGAAGGGCCTATCCTGTTTGCACAAGAAACAGTTAGATAAGGCGACTACGCGCCACCAGCCCGGATTTGCTGCTTGTGTTTGTACATTTCGTCGTCGGCGCGATCAACCAGTACGGTGAGCCCTTCTCCCGGCCGCCATTCCGCCACACCAATAGCTGCGTGCGCGTTTACCTTTACTTCCTGTGAACCCTTTCCGGGGCGGATGGTGTAATTGCCGAAGACCCATTTCTGCAGGCGTCCAACTTGTGCCCGCGCCCCTGCAGCGTCCGCATCGAGAACGAGCAGGAACTCGTCTCCGCCCCAGCGTCCGACTACGTCCGACGAACGCATGCTGGATCGTAACTCCTGCGCAAACTGCTGCAACAAGATGTCTCCGGCAATATGTCCATGCTGATCATTCACCTGCTTGAATTGGTTCAGGTCAAGCATGACCACGCAGAAGGTCTGGCCGCGCTTGATTCGCGTCTCAATACGCTCCTCCATATTCCGCCGGTTCGACAAACCGGTGAGGGGATCGCGCAGCGCCAGTTCTTCAACCTCCTTGAGCTTGGTCTCGTAGGCGTTGACTTCGGTCTGTAGAGTCGCGACCAGTTTGTGGCTCTCCTCTTGCATGTGATCCACATAGGTCTTTAGTTCGGCTGCCTGCTGCACCAGAGAAGCGCGGATCTGCGTCAGATCGTCCAGATTGGAAATTGACCGGAGTCGTGTCGTGAACTGGTTGAAGTGACCCGCGTATCGGTTATCTCGCTCTCCCACCGATGCCGTCGTACGCGCCAGCATTACGAGAAGCTCCTTGATTTCCGCTGTCTTCGCGTTGAGGTATTCGACCGCACGATCTCCCCAGGCGCAAATTTCCCGGCTGGCGTGAGCGCCCGTTTCGGTTAGTACGCTGGTTGTGAGATCGCCCTCCAGAACCTCTGCGAGCCTGATGAGGGCAGCTTGAAAATCGGAACTTACGCCCGGACAGGCACGCGCGCCCGCTGCCCCAGCGGCGCGCAACGTAGTGCGGTAGGACTCAAGGGTGACATAGAGCAGATCTCCCGGATCGACATCCGCGGGCCGCTCCCCGATGTCCATATCGAGGTACTTCTTCAGAGAAATCACGCTTGCTGTCTCCCTGTTTCTTCAATGTATTACTGGGACTGATAACTAAGGTTTACTCGGAAAAGTCAACGACGGTTACGGACGGATAAGCTATCGGCATATGGCTTGAAAAACTTTAGGCTTGTTGTCGAGCTTCTAATAGGCATCGTCAATCACGGGCTGTCTAAGTAGCAGAAAAGAATGGAGGCCCCGGGCGGAGTCGAACCGCCGACCAACGGTTTAGGAAACCGCTGCTCTATCCATCTGAGCTACGGGGCCTTTTGTTTTCAATTGTTTACTAGCAGAGTTTTTCTTATCCGCCATTTATCCGCCGTTAAAGACAAGGAAGAGTCGTCCTTCGCCACTCGAGCACCCCGGCTGTGTTCGGTGCCCACCCCATGTATTCCACATGCCAGCTGCCGTATTTCCTCCGCAGGCTTCCCTTCTGCTCCCCCCGGCGCAGTGGCGAATTCGTATCCAACGCGATGACACTCAAACCAGCCATTCAGTGCCTCACATCCCCACTCGAAAAGGATCTTACCACCCAGCTTCAGGTGAGGAATCATGTCTGGGCAGCCACGTTGTACATGGTGCCGTATCCAGGAACCAAATAGAGAATAACGCCGCGCCAGCTCGGCACAGTCGATGATCTCGTACAGTGGCCGCCCAGGAACTGGCTGAGCCGAAACAACAGACAGATCGGTGGCAATACATACGTCGGCTGAACTATGCCTTGGAACGCGGCCCGGGATCGCGCTTTCGCTGGTCGGTTTGTGATTAGATTTGCGGGTAGCGGATAATTCATAGCTTCCGTTTACCTCCATGGATCGGCTGGCCAATCCTTTCCGGGGGTATGACCCCAGAGTGATGGATGTCACTGACCCCGCCGAGAGCACTTGAGTGAAATGGGATTTTGCACCAAGGATCTTCAGGTTCCTTTCATATTCACCGTTTATAGTGAACCAGCACTCTTTTTGAAGAAGATATTCCCGTGTGGAGTTTTCAGGAGGTCGCATGTC
>JAFAGX010000524.1 GCA_019237515.1 Acidobacteriaceae bacterium | reverse complement strand
CTTCCACTCCGGACCTCTCATCGATCCGGTCCGCGCCAGTTGTGCATATCCTGGAATGTTTTTGCCGGTGAAAATTCGCGGCCGTCAACTCATCGACGGCATGTTGTCCTACACGGTTCCTACCAGTCCGTTGCGGCAGATGGGCGCCGACCGCGTCCTGGCGGTCCATCTCAAAGGACGCTGGACCACGGGCGAAGGCCCGCGCCACTTATTCGATGTCATTGGCCAGTGCTTCGCCATAGCGCAGGAAATGAACTGTCACATCTGGAAGCAGGCGGCCGATCTGGTGATCGAGCCGGACGTCAATGGCTACAAATACGACGCGTTCGAACACGTCGCAGCCCTGGTTCGCGCTGGCGAAATTGTCACCCGCGCCGCGCTGCCCGAAATCCGCAAATGGCTTCAGCCCGCGCCGGCTCCCCGCACGCAGAAAGTTGTAAAACCTCCAGCCGTGAGCCCGGCCGCCATGCCCGCCGACTAAGCCAAACTCGACGGAACTTCGCGGCATCTACTAGTCGGAGCTTTTGTGCCATTTCCCCGTTTGTTGGCCCGCCTTAATCTTCACGTAACCAATCGTATTCTCGGGCCGTTGGCAGCCAAACTGCCCGGCATGGGCATCGTCGTTCATACCGGAAGGAGAACCCATCGGCAATACCGATCGCCGGTGATGTTCTTTCGACGAGACAACGATTTCATCTTTGCTCTGACCTATGGACGAGAGTCGCAGTGGGTTCAGAATGTTCTTGCGCACGGAAGCTGCGAATTCGAAACACAGGGGCACACGTTGCGGCTGTCCAATCCACGGCTCTTTCACGATCCTCGACGAACGGTCGTGAAGCCGCCTCATCGCCTGGTTCTTGGTTTGCTCAACGTATCTGATTTTCTGGAGCTTGCGCGGAGCTCGTAAGCGCGTCGTTAGCGATATCGTTGATCCATCAGTTCGCTGATGGCAGCGTAGGCCTTCGACAACGTAGTTTCATCCGGCAGGAAAACGATGCGGAAATGCTTGGTGCCGGGCTTTTGTCCGAAACCGGATCCGTGCACGACCAGTACGTGCTTTTGCAAAATTAGTTCGCGCACAAAAATCTCGTCCGGTTCAAAAATGTCGATTCGCGGAAACGCATAGAAAGCGCCCAGAGGCGAAACGCAACTTACCCGAGGGTTCGAGTTTGCCCATTGCACGGTCAAATCGCGGCGCCTGCGAAGCTTGCTTCGCACGCTGGTCAGGTGATCCTGCGGTCCGTCGAGTGCGGCTTTAATCGCGTATTGCTCGGGATGATTGGCACAAAGCCGCGCTCGCAGCAGCTTTTGAATGCCCTCGCTATACTGTTTGACCGCGCTCGCATCCCCGCTTAGAATTCCCCATCCAATGCGCCATCCTGGAGCCAGATAATTTTTTGACAAGCCACCAAACGTGACTATCGGCAAATCGGGAGCGACCGCGGCAATCGAGATTGTTTCGCCGCCATCCAGAATGAGCTTGTCATAAATCTCGTCCGCGAAAATCACCAGGTTATGCCGCCGCGCCAGTTCTGCAATGTTTTCCAGCATGCCTCGCGTGCATACCGAGCCGGTCGGGTTATTCGGATTGATCAGCACAATCCCGCGGGTGTGCGACGTGATTTTTCGCGCAATGTCGGGAAGATCCGGTTGCCAGCCGTCATCTTCATTCAAATCATAGGTATTGAGCTTGAGGCCTAACCTCGCGAGCACCGCGGAATAAAGCGGATAGTCCGGGCTCGGCGTCAGAAGATCCTCTCCCGGATTCAGCAGCGCGGTGAGGCACAGGTCAACCGTTTCGCTTACGCCCGAAGTCACAAAAACATCCTGGACCGACGAAATCTCTTTGCGCGCCGCTTCGCCGCGAATTGCCTCCAACGCTTCTTTGATTCCGGGCGACGGCGCGTAACCGTTTTTTCCATCGCGCATCGCCTTGTACACCGCCTCGATCAGGTGCGCCGGTGTCTCGAAATCGAAATTTATGGGATCGCCGATATTAAGCGGAAGGATTTTATGGCCCTGCTTTGCCACCTCGTCAGCGACACACGCCAGATCGCGAATCGCATAGCGGACATTCTCGAGCCGCGCCGCAGCGGTAATCTCGCGTGTTTGGGTGATAGACATAAGTGGTGGATGCGCCACCCTTAGCGCGTTCTGCGCGCTAGGGTGAGAAATTTACTCCGGCCGGTCGATCTGCGCTTTCTGCAGGCGATCGGAATAATCCACGTACACCGCTTTCCATTCCGTATAAAAATCAATTGCTCCAATCCCGCCCTCGCGATGTCCATTGCCCGTCGCCTTCACGCCGCCAAAAGGCAGATGCACTTCTGCACCAATGGTGGGAGCGTTGATGTAAGTGATGCCGGCATAAAGATCACGCATCGCTTTGAAAGCGCGATTCACATCTCTGGTGTACAGCGAGGAGGAGAGCCCGTATGGAATGTTATTGGCGATTTCGATCGCGTGCTCCAGGTTTTCGCACGCGATGATCGAAACCACCGGCCCAAAGATTTCCTCCTGGGCGATCCGCATCTTGGGATCGACATCCACGAACACAGTTGGCTCAAGGAAATAGCCATTGGTGTATTCGCCGCCGCTCAACCGATTGCCGCCACACTTGAGCCGTGCACCCTCTGTCTTCCCGATCTCGATGTAATTCAGGTCGGTCTTAAGCTGGCTCTCATTGATCGCCGGACCCATGTCGACGGTTTCATCCAGGCCATTCCCGACCTTCAGCCGCCGCGCCCGTTCCACATAGCGATCCACAAACTCGCCGTAAATCCCTTTTTGCACGATGATGCGGCTCGTTGCTGTGCAGCGCTGCCCTGTCGTTCCAAAGCCTCCCCATAGTCCGCCTTCGATCGCCAGGTCCAAGTTCGCGTCGTCCAGCACGATCATTGGATTTTTTCCGCCGAGTTCCAGCGAACAATGCTTGAAACTCTTGGCTGCGCTCGTGCCCACGATTCGCCCAACATCACTCGATCCGGTGAGGGAGACTGCGCGCACCTCGGGATGCTCGGTCATCGGCGTGCCCACCATGGAACCAAAACCAGTGACGATATTCACCACACCCTTGGGAAGCCCAGCGTCGACGAGCGCACGCACCAGATTGAACGTAGACAGTGGCGTATCCTGCGCGGGTTTAATCACACAGGTGTTGCCGCAAACCAGCGCCGGAAGCAGCTTCCACGACGGGATCGCCATGGGGAAATTCCACGGCGTGATCATGGCGCAAACCCCGAGCGGCTGCCGCACTGCCATGGCAAACTTGTTCGGCAATTCCGACGGTGTTGTCGGCCCAAACATCCTTCGGCCTTCGCCCGCCATGTAATACGCGGAATCGATGGCTTCCTGTACGTCACCGCGAGTCTCTTTCAGGACTTTTCCCATTTCGCGAGTCATATCGCGCGCGTACTCTTCTTTCCGCTCGATCAGAATTTCCGCTGCCCGATAGATCATTTCAGCGCGTCGCGGTGCGGGCACCAGCCGCCATTTTGTGAACGCATGCTTCGCGGCTTCCACTGCAGCATCTACATCGACCTGGGCTGATTTTTGGAAGATGGCGACCACGTCGCGAGTATCCGCGGGATTACGGTCTTCGAATGTTTCTCCAGTCGAGGCTTCGACCCACTCGCCGTCGATGAAATTCTTGAAAGCCCTGGTGCGCGTTGCAGTGCCCACAATTGTCGGCCCGGTTAGTACCTCGGTAGCCATAAAGCCTCCTATGATTACTAAGAAGAGAAATTAAGAATTCGGCAAAGCTCTATGCTACCCCCCGAAGGAATACGCGGCAAGTTGAGGGGTTTGCGCGCGTCTGAGCCGCGCGCCGAAATCCCGAGCGAAGCCGAGGGATCCCATTGAGGCGAATTGCGGGTGTGAGCGAGGCAACGCTTAGAGACAGTTGCCATCGGCTGTCCGGGCCGAGCGCAGCTTGAGAACTTGAATGCGTGTCCGGTTACCGTTAGGGGTGGGAAAGTGAAGACGGGGTCGCTCACCCGAGTCGCTACGCTTGAATCGGGATTTAATCTGGTGTGACGCTTGCGCCGCCCGTGCGCTGTCAAAAACAAAAAGAGGCGATCTCTTTCGAGTCTCGCCTCTTCGCAGCACTTTGGAGCTTAGATCGCCTGCACGTTTTCCGCTTGCCAGCCTTTGGGACCCTTGGTCACTTCGAACTGGACGGTCTGGCCTTCCTGAAGGCTTCTGAAACCGCCCGCCTGGATCGCCGAAAAATGCACGAAAACATCTTCGCCATTTTGACGGCTAATAAAGCCGTAGCCTTTGGCGTCGTTGAACCACTTTACTGTTCCTTGTTCCATTGTTGTACTCTTGTTCCTTTTTGATAGTTACGCTGGAGAGAGTCGGAAGAAAATCCTGTGCAGGTTACTTGCTGTTGAGGCGAGATGCTGCTCACGACCGATTCGGTCTAACGCACACAGTCATCGTACACGCGAGATGGGCAATTGGCAAGCAGCGTACTTGGCTTTCGGCGCAATGCGGGCAAATAGCGTATACTGAATTTACCAACGCCGAAGACACGTCATCAGAGCACCTTGCGCCTTCGCGATTGAGAGATCGAGAGGCGTCTCTTGAGTAACCAATTATTCTTGGATACTCCAATCACTGCTACAGCTCAGGACATTCTTTACGGCCTCCGTGCCGTTCGGAATATAAAACAAGGCCGGTGATCTGAGACAAGCGCAGCAAGTCGTGATCACCTCCGCTTTACGAACAGCTTCAATGACAGGAGTTCATTATGTCCGCACTTAACGGCGACAAGTCCAGATATCACCGGGAACGCAAACAGAAGATCGCTCGGCGGCAGCGAACCCGCGAACTGCTGAAGCGGGATGCAGTGGAACCCAGGTCAGCGAATCCTTCAGCTCGCGCCAAGTCAAAGCCGGTGTCGGCATGAGTACTCCACTGCTGGGATTAGGGGTCTCCGCGCCAATACCCGATCCAATCAAAAAGAAGCGAGTACTGCTGGTCGACACCGCGCATTCAAAACGGGATTTGCGTGCCGAGGTCCTGCGGAAGCGCGGGATGGACGTCGATTGCGCTGCCGACATCCCTGAAGCTCGGTCCTGGTGGCGACCGGCCCTGTACGACCTCGTGTTGATCAATATGGAAAAAGGACACGGCCAACGAGACAGGTTTTGTGATGACGTTCGCAGCGCGACGCCCCCGCAGCGGTTGGCCTTCCTGGTGGGCCAGCCCGAATATCTCGCGGATTCGCCCAACGTGGATGACGAAGCGGTGAAGGAAAGTGGGGGCAAACAGGAAGCCATTGGTACTCCGAAGGCTATCGTTCCTGCCGAACCGGGAGATTTGCCTCAGCGCTGGGGAATTCTGGAAGCTTCGCAGCGCATATCCGCAGTCCGCTCCGCTTCCCTCGCTCGTACCCAAGCAATTCGCGCCCTGCCTCCTCCAACACGAGATTTTGAAGGACGAGCACCGAAACCAACTGCGACACTAACCAGCCTGGACGATTTACTGAAAGAGGAATTGCCATGAAAAACCTTTACGTCGGGAATCTGCCCCACAGTACAACCGAAGCCGAGTTGCGAACCCTGTTCGAGCCCCACGGCGCAGTTGAAAAAATCACACTCGTCACCGACCGCGATACAGGACGATCCCGTGGCTTCGGATTCGTGGAAATGACGAATGCCAGCGAAGCCGACAAGGCGATGGCGGCGCTCAACGGAAGCGACCTGGGCGGGCGGACGTTGACGATCAACGAGGCCAGACCAAAAACAGAACGTCCCCGGAGCGGAGGTCAGCGTTTTGGCGGCGGAGGCGGTCGTGCACGCGACGATTACCGCGGTCATCCACGGCAGCCGCGCGAACCGCGCTGGTAGTTTTTGAGCACAATTGTGCCGGTAATGCAGAAACAGTGCCGGATACGAACAGAGACTAATATTGGGAGGATTCGTATGCCGAAAGGACGATCAACTTTTACAAAGCGCCAGAAGGAACACACACGGCAGCAGCGACAAAGGGATAAAGCCGAGCGTAGGAAGGAAAGAAAGCAGGCGAAGCCGTTAGAAGACAGCGTGGACGAAATGGCCCAACTGCGCGAACATGCTGCAGAGCAGGCAGCGCTATTCAATCTCGGTGGGGACGAAGTGAACACCTTGGACGAGTCCGAAATATCCTAGGAAAGGGGCAAAAGCGTGGCAGAAGTTCGATTGCAGGAGGGCGAATCGTTAGAGAATGCGCTCCGTCGATTCAAACGTAAGGTTCAGTCGGAAGACATCATTAAAGAAGTAAAACGTCATTCGTACTATCTTAAGCCCGGCGAGAGGCGCCGAGTGAAACAGGCGTTGGCGCGGAAGCGCGCGCGCAAAAAGAATCGAAAAGAAGGTTCTTTTGCGAAAGATCCGCGCCGGGAATAATGTACGATCGCGCAGAGGTCCTCAGAGATGTTCACCTGTCGCGCTGTTCTTAGTCGCTTCGCAGCGCGTCTGAGCCAAACGCTCTGCAATGATGGAGTATGCGGAGGGGTTGAAGACCAGCCCTAGATGCGTCCCCGAAACTGAGAAGTCCGCTTCCGGGCGATCTGTCTTGCAATACCGCCAATCAACTACTCCGTCACCCTCGCTGTAGACGGCGGTTTCGAGTACTGACGCCGGCATTGCGCGCTGCAATGAATCCAGGAATTCGCACGTACAATGCCCGGTATAGCAGTCCGGAAGGACCTCGCCGCTGTATTTTGCGAGGATGCGTTTTCGAACCATCTCCGCCGCGCGCAAAATCATGCGATGCGCTACCGTACCGCGAAATGGCGCGCCCAAGGTGATAACCGAGGCAACATCTAATGGCCGCTGCGCCGCGATGGCGCGGGCAATAATGCCTCCCAGACTGTGGCCGATGAGATGCACCTTGCGCCCACACGTGGTCAGCG
>JAFAGX010000302.1 GCA_019237515.1 Acidobacteriaceae bacterium | reverse complement strand
GCTGGGCCAGTGCGTGGGAGGAAACCTCCATCACTGCTTCCGTCGCCCCATCATCGAGGGCTTGATTCAGCATGCGATTGATTTCGAGTGATTCGGGAGTAGTATGCGGCGCAGGAAGAACTTTGCCGGCGACGTGATATTCAATTGTGCCGATCAATGCAGCTTTCCGCTGTGCTGCGGATAAAATCGACTCCAACAGGAACGCGGTCGTGCTCTTTCCATTTGTTCCCGTGATTCCTGTGACCGCCAGTCGCTCAGCTGGGCGCTTGTAAAAGTTCGCGCTCAGGCGTGCTAGTGCTCGTCGCCCATGTGACACTTGGGCCCACGCAACTCCTGCTCGCGGCTTCTCGGTAGCAGAATCCGTAACAATAGCTACAGCCCCCGCCGCAATGGCATTATCGATAAACTTATTTCCGTCGCTCGAATCTCCCCGCATAGCGACGAAAACATCTCCCGGCTGAATGTTGCGGGAGTCGTATTCCACACCATTAATGCCCGGATTCCCGCTCTGCGACAGGACCTCCGCCCCATAAAGAAGCTGTTGGAAGGTCATTGCGATGATTGTATTGGATGAAGCACTTAGCGCCCAAACCTGACCGTAACTCTTGATCCGTTGGGCACGCGGGCACCCGCCGAGGGCGATTGCTCCTGGGCAACGCCGCTGCCCACCGCGTCCAAATCAAGGCCACTTTGTTCGGCCAATTCGATCGCCGCACGCACGCTCTTGCCGGTGAACGAGGGCACTGGAATTCCGCCCTGCTCCACATCCAGCACGATCGTGCCGTTCGCGGGAAGAGGTTCTGCAGAATCATCTTGCGTGACAGAGTGCTTTGTTTCCTCTACCGGAGCGGCCTCATGTTGAATCAAGGCCGCCGGAGTAACAGGACTCACCTCTCTCCGTGCTCTCGGAGCAGGCGTGTTCGCTACGACTGCCCCGGTGACCGACGTCTCCGAAATATCCACCGGATCACCTAAATGGTCGGGAGAACCTTCCGCAACCTCTTCCTCCGGCACCTGCCGCGACGCCAGCAACACCTCACGGTTCGAAGGCAACTCCACATCGTGCGGAACATGCAAATATTCCAGTACTTGTTGGGCTACACGCTGAAACACCGGGGCGCCCACATCGCCGCCGTGATGTTTTCCTTCGGGAGAATCCAAGATTACAGCGATCGCAATCGAGGGACTGTTGACGGGCGCAAATCCCGCAAACGAAGCGATGTACTTGGTGCGTGAATACGTATGTGTTGCCGGATCAATTTTTTGGGCGGTTCCGGTCTTTCCCGCCGAACTGTAGCCCTCCAGGATGGCTTTCTTGCCCGTACCGTGCAGGACGACCCCTTGCATCATCTGGCGCATGAGTGCCGCTGTGGTGGTGGAGATAGCCCGCCGTTCCGATGCAGGATGAAAGGCGATCACCTGTGGCGTTTTTTGCGGCTCGGTGGTGGCGGCCACCATACGGGTTCCTACCATCATTCCATCATTGGCAATGCTTGAAACCATAGCTGCGATCTGCAGCGGGGAAACCCCGATCTCCTGGCCCATAGCAATCGCCCCGATCGAGACCTTCGACCAGCGATTCAGCGGCTTTGCCAAACCGCGGGTTTCGCCGGGGAGCTCAACCCCTGTCTGTTGCCCAAAACCGAAAGCGCGGATGTATTTGTACATTCGCTGATCGCCGACGCGCAGGGCAATCTTGATAGTGCCCACATCGCTCGAATGGGCAAGAATGTCGGACACCGAGAGCACGCCGAAAGGATGCCAGTCGTGAATGCGGCGCCCGAAAACCACGATGGATCCCATCTGGCAATCGAACTTCTCCTCCGGACGAGTAAGACTCTCGTCCAGCGCAGCTGAAATGGTGACCAGTTTGAAAGTCGATCCCGGCTCGTACACATCGCTTACGGCGTGGTTCTTGAGCTTTTCGGGGGTAATCTCACGTGCGCGGTTGGGGTCGAAAGTCGGGCGGTTAGCCAGGGCCAGGATTTCTCCTGTATGCGGGTTCTCGACCACGATGGTGCCACTGATGGCGTGAGTGCTCGCGACGGCTGCCGCCAATTCCCGTTCCGCGATGTACTGGATCTGCTGATCGATGGTGAGAACGATATTCTCGCCGGGTTCGGGCTGCTTCTCCACACTGCCGAACCACTTGCGGCGTGCATCGACAGAAATCAGCATTTCCCCGGGCCGACCGCGGAGCTGGTCGTTATATTCACGCTCAATCCCGCTCAGACCTTCATCGTCCGTCCCTACGTACCCGATGACCTGGGCCGCCAACTCGCCCTTCGGGTAAAAGCGCTTCGATTCTTTCTGAAAATAAATTCCACGCAGGTTAAGTGCGCGGATACGGGCTGCGGTTTCCGTGTCCGCCTTCCGCGCTACCCAACAGAAAGTCTTCGCGGCTTTACAGCGTGCAAGCAACTCGCGTGGATCAGTTTTGGTTATGCGGGAAATCAGCGAGATTGTTTGTGCGAGGTTCGGGATTTCAGTCGGGACAGCAAAGGCGGAGTCCACCGAAACCGACATCGCCAGCTCACGGCCAGCACGATCGTAGATGATGCCTCGCCGCGCTGAGACCTCGACCGTACGCTGTTGTTGGTGCTGAGCGCGTTGCTCAAAGCTTCCGTATCGGAAAATCTGCAAATAAACCAGACGCAGGCAGATCGCACTGCACCAGAGAATGAGAACAGCCCCCAGAACATAAAGGCGAGTGTCGCTCAGGTTGCGGGTTGAATTTGGAGCCACGTCGCGCCCTTAGACAAACATGGCGGCCTGTTTTGCAAGCCGCCAAAAATTTCTGTTCTCCCTCGATCCTCGAAGTTATGGAATCGAGATCATCGACACACCAGCGGCACTGGCCACAACCGGTGCACCCGCGTCGCTTGTGCCAGAATCCATCCGTACGATCTGGCCGGCCTGGGGTGGCTGCATACCGAAATCTCGCGCCAGGCGGTCGATGCGATCCGGAGAGCGCAGCGAGGCTTCCTCCAGCCGAAGCGCGCGATTCTCTTCCAGCAACCCATCGCGCTGAAGCTTCAGGGATTCCACCTTGTATCCATACTCGACAGCTTTGAAGTGCTGCCAGGTGTAGGTCATTACCAGCAGGAACAGGCAACCGAGAGCCGCACCAAACTGGCGCATTTCGCGGCCGCGTTTCGGATCCTCGACTTTTAACAACCGCGAATTGTCGATAGGCTTGGCAAAATAAATCTCTGGCGTGCCATTCCAACAGGGCTGGCGACGCTTGCGAGACGGACGGTGGAGAACCGCGGAACCGGCAGCCATTAGGCGACTCCGGCGAGACTAGGTTCGAACTGCGCCAGTTCGAACTGAGAAATAGCATAGAAGTGTGCCAGTCTCTCCTCCCGTGAACTTTCGTCTGAACAGCGCCTTTCGCTGCGTTCGACTGCGTTGGTCAACTCATCAATCACTGTTCCTGTAAACATCGTGGCCTCTTTTCTACCCCCAACAGAATCTTCTCCGGAACGGCATCGAGAGAGAGTGGAATTTGCTTTTGCCCTTTTGAGAGAGGCGATGCCGCCCCGGAAACTTTTTCAAATCCGTTCCGCCGCGCGCAATTTTGCGCTGCGCGCTCGCGGATTGCGATCGATCTCTTGTTCACCGGGTGTCACCGGTTTTTTGGTTAACAACCGGTAGTGACCCTGCTTCACTCCTTCGCGGAACGCGTCTTTCACGATTCTGTCCTCCAGCGAATGGAAGCTGATGATCACGACTCGTCCACCCGGCTTCAGCAGCTGCGGGACTGCTTGGAGCAACGCCCGCAGGTCATCCAACTCGCGGTTTACGAAAATTCGGAGAGCTTGAAAGGTTCGCGTCGCGGGATGAATTCGCTCCTGTTTCATTGGCCGGGCCGCGGCTGATATGACTTCCGCAAGATGTGCGGTACTTCGTATCGGCCGCGACCGGACAATGGCTCTGGCGATTCTCCGCGACCTCCTTTCCTCACCGAATTCGTAAATCACATCGGCAAGCTCGCGCTCGTCGAAGTGGTTTACCACTTGTTCGGCGGTCAACTCGGCTTGCGGGTTCATCCGCATATCGAGTGGTCCTTCCGCCTGAAAACTGAAGCCTCGCGCCGGAGTGTCGAACTGCAGGCTGCTAACGCCGAGGTCGGCAAGCAAGCCATCGATGGTCGTTGGTCCTTGGTCCTTGGCAATTTCTGCAAAGGAACCATGCATCAGGGTGATCCTTGGCCAGTCCGCGTCTTGGTTTTGGCCAACGACCGACGACTGACGACCAACGGCCAATTTCTCCCGCGCAATTTCCAGCGCCGCAGGATCTTTATCGACCCCAATCAAATGACCCGGTGCGCCGAGGCGTTTTGCGATTTCGTAACTGTGCCCGCCAAGGCCCACCGTGGCGTCGATATAGGTCCCGCCACGCCGCACGTTTAAAAAGTCGATCGCTTCTTGTAAAAGAACCGGAACATGGCTCACTTCCCTTCCACCGCCATGTCCAACCCCCTGAGGGGTGTCTGTAATTCCCTCGCCCATGTGCGGGCTGCTTAGATGCCCAGTTCGTCGAGCGTCTCTGCATCTTCAGGCGTAATCTTGTCTTCCAGAACCTG
>JAFAGX010000052.1 GCA_019237515.1 Acidobacteriaceae bacterium | reverse complement strand
GTCGCTCGACCGCTTTCGGCGCGAGGCCCGGGCCGCATCCCGTCTGAACCACCCCAATATCTGCACCATTCACGACATCGACGATAACAACGGCCATCCTTTCATTGTGATGGAGCGACTGGAAGGGGAAAGCCTGAAGCAGAAGCTTCAGGGAAAGCCGCTTAACCTGGAGCCACTGCTGGATATTGCGGTGCAAGTCGCACAGGCACTGGAAGCACTGCACGCCAAAGGAATTATTCACCGCGATATCAAGCCCGCCAACGTTTTCATCACCCAGAGCGGGCAAGTTAAAGTGCTGGATTTTGGACTGGCCAAGATTTCGCGGGAAGGATCCTCGGCGAGCGACGAACATGCTTACGAGCATTCCTTGACCGCGGTAGGCGTGGTGCCCGGCACGGCGGTCTACATGTCCCCGGAGCAGGCGCGGGGCGATGACCTCGATGCGCGCAGCGATATTTTCTCGTTCGGGATCGTGTTGTATGAAATGGCAACCGGACAGAAGCCATTTCGCGGGGTAAATGTGGTTGCGACTTTGGACGCGATGCTGCACAAGAAACCTGCGTCGCCACGATCCCTGAATCCCGCCGTGCCCGGGGCACTGGAAGGCGTGATCGGCAAGGCGATGGAGAAGGATCGCGCACTGCGTTACCAGAACGCGACGCAGATGAAGGCCGATTTACAACGCCTGAAGGACGAAAGCGAATCGGCGCAGATCAAGAGTGTCTCGCGCGAGATTCGGCTGAAGGTGGTCACCAACACGTTTGCCGGGGCCAGTCCCTGGCCGAAATACGTGATGATTGGCGTAAGCGCGTTGCTGGTTACGATCCTGGCGGCGCTGGGGACGTGGTGGTTCAAACATCGTGTGACCCCGGCGGGAAACAGGAATACGATTGCAGTTCTTCCGCTGCAAAACATGAACGGCGACTTTAGTGTGGACTATTTGCGTTTCGCTCTGGCGGACGAAATTGCCAATGTTCTGACCGAAACGCGCACTCTCGACGTCCGCCCTTCTTCGATCACGAGAAAATACGTTGGCGCAGATTTAGATCCGCAGAAAATCGGCAAGGAGTTACGAGTTGCCGAGGTAGTAAGCGGGCATTTCATCAAACAAGGCGATTACCTGCTGGTCACGCTGGAAGCGGTCGATACCACCAATGATCGTCTGCTATGGCAAACCAGCTTCAGCACCGCGAGCCAGGATGCAATTGCCTTACAGAACCAGCTTACGGGCCAACTGCGGCAAGGGATGTTGCCGGCGCTCGGCGTGACAAGCACCCGAGTCGATACCGGTCCGAAACCAAAAAATGCTGAAGCCTACGATCTCTATTTGCACACCCTTGCGCTGCCGCACGATCCTGGGCCGAACAA
The DNA here is from genome assembly GCA_019237515.1 of Acidobacteriaceae bacterium. The sequence goes on along the minus strand of JAFAGX010000052.1, from coordinate 3,331 downwards.
AGATGCGATTGCCGTGTTGCGTGAAGTGGTAAGACTAGATCCCACATATGCTCCCGCGTGGGAGGAACTGGGGCTCAGGTATTACTTTGATTCCGCTTACTCCGACGGCGGAGAGGAGGCATTTCAGAAGTCGAACGAGGCATGCCAGCGCGCTCTGCAATTGGATCCGAACCGGATGATCGCTGCCGCGCAGCAACTGATTATCAATCAAGTCAATCGCGGAGAGCTGTCGAAGGCCTACCAGGGAGCCGAGCAGTTACTCAAGTCTCGTCCGGAAAGCGCGCAGGCACACTTCTCGTTGGCCTATGTCTTGCGGTATGCCGGGATGCAGGAGGAAGCGGCGCGCGAGTGCGACACGGCGATCGCCCTGGATCCGGGAAATTTTCAGTTCCGTTCTTGTGCCTGGGCGTCCATGGAGCTGGGTAAGACGCAGCGAGCTATGGATTTTATTCGCCTGGATGCCGGCTCGGAATGGTCGGCTTACGCGACCTTACACGTTCTTCTGCGAGAAGGAAAAGTCGGCGAAGCGAGGACACAATTGAAGAGTGTGGCCAGTGCCCCGCGCTACCACCGAGAATTGCTGGAGAGTTGCCTGGGCGCGCGCCCAGCCTCCGAGTTGGATCGACTGGCGCAACAAGCCGAAACCGCAGTCCTTGCTGAACCAGATCCGGAGCCGTGGTACTACTGGGGAACAGCGATGGCCTATTGCGGAAAAAAAGAGATCGCGCTGCACCTGATCAATGCGGCAGTCGAACAGAACTACTGCGCTTATTCCGCGTTGTTAGCCGATCCGCTGCTGCAAAAGCTCCGCAGCAGCGCAGAATTCGATAAAGTGCTGACCGCCGCCCATGAATGCCAGCAGGCGGTAAAAGGCCAATAAATCCTGCAAAAGATGCACTGAAAGCAGCATTCTTGGCTGTTTCCAGTTATCCTTGTAGAAGATTGCCTAGTCCATCCGAAGATCAGGAAATAAATTTGCTTCGTATTCTTTCTAAAGTCCATCTTTTGTGTATGTCCAAGTTTGTGCCGAAGCGTGCGCGTGCTATTTGGGCCGGCGGTGCGGTCGCTTTTTTGCTGAGCGTACTTGCGATCGCCGGCGATAATTACAACCCGATCAAGCCGCTTCCCCAGGACAGCGGAAACGCTGGGCTGAAGGAAACGTTGGTGCGGCTGCATACGACCGCCCGGTTGATGCAAACTGTCGCGCATCCGGATGATGAAGATGGCGGCCTGCTCACGCTGGAATCGCGCGGCAAAGGCGCTGACGTGCTTCTGCTTACGTTGAATCGAGGCGAGGGGGGGCAGAACAAAATCGGCAGCAATCTTTTCGACGTGCTGGGCGTGCTGCGCACTTTGGAGCTTACCGCGGCCGACCGCTATTACGGAGTCGATCAACGATTCACGCATGTAGCCGATTTCGGATACTCGAAGAATCCGGAGGAGACGTTTGAGAAGTGGCAAGGACACGATATTGCGCTCGGTGACATGGTGCGAGTAATCCGCACCTTCCGTCCGGATGTGCTGGTAGCACGCTTCTCCGGGACCGACCGGGATGGGCATGGGCACCATCAGGCATCGAGCATTTTGACCCGCGAGGCGTTTCGGGCGGCTGCCGATGCAAATCGATTTCCCGAGCAGATCAAACAGGGCTTGCAGCCCTGGCAAGCGAAAAAGCTTTACATCGGAAACGTTTGCGCATGGGGCTCGAAGACCTGCCCTGACGCAGATTACACGGTGCGGTACAACACCGGACAGGCGGATCCGTTGCTGGGGATGTCTTATGTGCAGTTCGCGATGGCTGGCTTGAAACACCAGCTCTCGCAAGGCGCAGGAGCCTGGACGATCGAACCTGGGGACCGCTTTGCGTTTTACAAGCTGGTGGATTCGGTGGTGCCGGCCGCGACGGATGATAAAGGTCACGAAAAAGATTTCTTCGACGGCATAGACACGAGCCTGGCGGGGCTACTTTCGCGAACAGGCGGGGAAGGCAGCAAAGTTCCGTTTCTGGGGCCGGATCTACAGGAACTTCAAAGTGACATAGACCATGCCACGAGCGCGGCAGACCGCGATCCCGTTAAGGCCGCGGAGCCGCTGTTGGCAGGGTCGGAGACGACACGTAGAGTAGTCGAGAAGATTAAGAACTCGGCACTTTCCGAAGCCGCCAAAGATGAGGTTGTGACTGAGCTGAGCAGCAAGGAACATCAGTTTGAGAAGGCGGCCAATCTTGCTTTGGGACTTCAGCTCGATGCAGCGGTAGATGCTCCGATTGGACCTGGTGCGGATGACGCTTTTATGGCAGTTCCAGGGCAGAGCTTTGAGTTGGCTGTCCGATTCAGCGGCGCGCCGAAAGTTGCGGTGGAGAAGGTCGATCTGGATTTGCCGCTCGGATGGAAATACAAGGAACTGAAAAAGGACGGCGCGGCTGGTGCGACTTTCCAAGTCACAGTTCCGGAGGACGCGCAGTTCACACGGCCATATTGGCACCGCAACGATCCGGAACGAGATGCTCTCAACGCCGTCGATGAACCTCAATATCTGACGCTCCCATTCCCGCCACTTCCGGTGTGGGCGTCGGCACACTATAAATTTGCTGGCAAAGAAGGGGTCGTTCGCACGGTCGCGACGGTCAAGTACAAAGATCCAAGTGGAAGTGGATTGGAGCGAGCACTGGCGGTCGCCCCTGCTTTTTCGGTGATGCTCGAGCCCAGTCAGCAGGTCATTCCCACGCGTGGCGATGCAGCATGTCAGGTAAAGGTGGCGGTAACGACCAATTTGGCAGAAGCCAGCAAAGGGACATTGCATCTGCAAGTTCCTTCGGGATGGCGAGCCGAACCTTCGAGCCTGCCGCTCGGCTTCGAGGCACGTGGCCAAAAGCGTGAGGCCGACTTCACCGTCTATCACGATGGTATGAAGGAGGGCCCGACGCAAATTCGCGCGGTGTTTGATTCGGGAAGAAGAAGCTATAGCGAAGGCTACAGCGTGGTCACGCGCGAAGACCTCGACACGTTCTATTACTATCAGCCGGCGGTGCAGCACGTCAGCGTAGTGGACGTGAATGTGCCAAAGAACCTGAAAGTCGGCTACATCATGGGGGCGGGGGATGATATTCCAAGTGTGCTCAAACAAATTGGGATAAACGTCACGCTGATTTCTGCCGAAACACTCGGAACCGAAAACCTGGACCAGTACGACACGGTGGTCCTCGGGATTCGGGCGAACGACACGCAAAAGGAGATTGCCGAGAACCACCAAAAACTTCTGGATTATGTCTCCCGCGGCGGCACCTTGCTGATGCAGTACAACACTGGAGTGGCTGACTTCAACAAAGATG
>JAFAGX010000022.1 GCA_019237515.1 Acidobacteriaceae bacterium | reverse complement strand
TGATCTGCGATCCATCGAATTGCACGCATCGCGCACGAGCGTGACGATCTTAGCATGCCAGACATGAAGCACCGGTGCTCTCCTCGATCACGTCCTTTCTCATGCGAATTTGAGCGCACGGCGCGCTCAATCTACGGCGGTGAACCTTGCGCGGACATTCTGCCCGCGCATTGCTCACCGCGCCGAACAAACCTGGAAACAGAAGATTTATTGAGCTTTCGATGGTGGGCGCGACAGGGATCGAACCTGTGACCCCTACCATGTCAAGGTAGTGCGACGGTCGGCTAAGCACCTGAATCCCCGTTGGTTTGTTGCGGCAGCAGCGCTCGCTGCCCACGCTGTGCCCAAACCCCTACCGCAGCTTCTTCATCGCAGTCGCCCGGTGGGCCGCGCTGACCGTGGCGTAGTGCTCGACCATCCGCAGCGACTTCCACCCGCCCTCCTGCCGGACCGTCTCGAGGTCGATCCCGCTCATCACGCACCGGCACGCCCAGTGGTGCCGCCAGTCGTGGACGTGGAAGTCGTCGACCCCAGCCCGGGCGCAGGCGGTCTGGTGGGCCCGGCGGATCGGGGACCCGCCGGGCAGCTTGTACCGGCGCGGGTCAGCGTACGGCCGGCCGACCCTGTTCAGGAACACGCAGCCCTCCGCTGGGGACCCGCGGCCCACCCAGAGCCGGTGCAAGGTCTTGCGCACCGTGGGATGCATCGTGACAGACCGCGGGTCCCCGGTCTTGGTCTCGGCGACGAACAGGCCGTTGCCAGCCCAGTCGACGTGGGCCCAGTCGAGCCGCAGCGCTTCCCCGACCCGCAGCCCCTGGAAGCACAGGGCCTCGGCGACCGGCCGGACGTGCGGTGCGTAGCTGCCGAGCAGCCGGGTCTCCTGGTCCCGCGACAGGAACCGGATCCGCTTCTTCGGCACCCGGTCGGCCGGGCCGAGGTTCGGGGGATCGAACCGTTCGACCGCCGCGGCGTAGTTGAGGGCGGCCTGGAGCACGGCCCGGAACCGAGCCACCGTCGCCGGGGCAAGGCCGCCGCACCGGACCTGCTTGAACCGGCCCCACCCGTCCGCGGCGTTGGCAACCGGGTAGTCGCCGACGACGTCGTTGAGCTGGTCGAGCCGCCACAGGTCGTACGACTTCAGGCCGCCGGGCCGGTTCATGTACAGGAGCCCAGCGTCGGCAACGGTCAGCCCTTGGGCGTTGCCGCCGGCGCCGTGCAACATTGCTTGACGGACGTCGTGTTCGAGCCGGGCCCGGTACCCGTCGGCATCCTCGCGGCGATCGCAGCCCGTAGAGTGCTCTTTGACCCGGCGGGTTTCGCCACCGACACGGACCGACCCACGGACGTGGTAGACCCGGCCGCGCTTGCGGATGGTGAGCATTTCATCGCCTCCACTAATGCAGCGAGTTCCCCATCGCTCACCAGAAACGTCCCACGGTCCCGACGTAGCAGCGGGATCCGATGCCGTTCGAACAACCGACGCACGCTACGCTGCCGGTCTCGACCACTGTACCGCAGATAGTCCGCGACCTCGTCAAGCGTATACAACTGAACCTGGGCTTGCGGGCTCATAGCAACCGTCTCAAGACTCCAAGGGGAAGAGCACCGTCTCAAGACGCCGAGGTCCAAAATTCCAGGGCCCAAATGAAATCGAAGCCGCCTCCTTGCGCACAGACGTTTGTGCGCCAACTCTTTGCGCGGTTAAAGCCGACCCAATATTCGCTCACACGCTCGGGGACGTGAGTCCCCTTTCTGACCGGCACGGACTCGAAAGAACCGACCAACCACGACCGGCAACGAAGGAGCTCGATGTGGCCAAAAGGATAAGTCCCAAGAAGCTGATCGACGAATGGTTCAAGACTATGAAGCCACACTTAGCCAGAGGCAATTCTCAGCTCGCTCCGCCTACCCCGGGCGCGCAGCAACGCCGGCGAAAACGAACGCGAAAACTTGCCAGGTTATTGGCAAAGCCATTAAATAAAGCATTCGAAAGATCGGGCTTGGACGCCGACAACGACAAGCATTGGACGCAATTGCTGACTCTCTTGGCTTTCGCGGTTTACGGAGGGAGAGATAGAGGTCAACCAAAGCAGTGGTCCCGAAAAAAGCTTCGTCGGTTGAGGGACGACGTTGCTCAAATCAAAGCCAATAATCCAAGCCTGACCGAGGAGGAGTGCTGCAAGCGTTTGCTCAAAAGCGAAGGCCAGCACAGCCGCTATGACGTGAAGTTTGCCACGCTTAGACGGAAATTGCAGGACGCGAAGAAATTAGACCAAGAAGATCGGCTGATCGCTGCTTCCGGGGAGGAGTCCGTTCTCTCAGAGATTTCCAAAACCCTGAAAGACAGGACTTGAAGGGTATCGCGTACGCCGATATGGGCTTCTTCTTCCAGCTTGCATTGGCGCTCGATCATCGTCTAGACGGCGCTGCCGCTTCAGCGCACGGAGACGAGTAGCTTAAGGCCTTGCTGCAAGAGATCCTGGCGGTCATGCGACTAGCACCGAAGCGATTAAGCCTTCCGACCTAGCCGCATCGGCAGGTGCTTATCGGGTTCCAAGCTTACGCCATGCCCCCTGCGCGAGTTCGGGTGGATATCGGCCATCGGGCCTCGACCCCTTTCTTTTCCTCACTCAAAATATTGCGCGGATTAAGTGGGCCTTTTCTCGCTCAAAAATCCAGTCTAGGCGGTGAAACACACTGGGTTTCGCTGTTTGACATCGTGAATACGGGAGGACCGCGGCTCGGCCGCAACGATCTAGCTCGCTGGTCGTAAGGCGCCTGCAAGCGTTTCACACGTTCACACGTCCCTACGAATGAAAGGAGGTGATCGGCCGCCGCAAGTATCGCGAGCATCATTCAAGTCAAGATATTCCGTAGAAGTGCAAATTCCAAGGAATTGCGAAGCACCAATCTCTAGCTCTCAGAAGGAGAATGAAAATGTCTGAGAACAAGTCATCATCGAAGAAATCGAAGACACCCGTCGCTAAGTCCCGCGTCGTCATCGAAGGCGAAGGTCGGGACGAATGGGGAAACCGTTACTTCAAATTCTCGGTTGTTGGAAGTGATCATGATATTCCGCCGATTTCGGTGGAGCAACTTCTCAACGATCCCAAGCCACTTTTCACAGCGTTGGGGAATGCTGGGTGGAATGCATTTATCCCCAAAGTGCGCAACCAGCTTCTGGGCAAACTGCAGAAGCGCAAGCCGAAGGCGTCGTCTTTCGAAGTGGTTACGCGGCTCGGCTGGAACAGCGGGGCCTTTGTACTCGCTGACAAGGTTGTCGGCCATCCCAAGAAACGGCTTGAGAAGGCGCTTGGCGACCTCGACCAGGCGATGCTCCAAAAGTACCGCGCGAAAGGCACACTCAAGCAGTGGCAAGAGAAGATTGCGGTCCCGTGTTCCGGAAATTCTCGCTTGATGTTTGCGGTCAGCCTGGCCTTTACCGGGCCGATCTTGCCGTTCGTGAGAGGTCCACGGGCAGGTGGGTTCCAAATCTGGGGCCCGGCCGAGACCGGCAAGACCACGGCCGCGATGGTGGCAGGCTCGGTGTGGGGTTGCCATCGTCGTGAGGGCCGCCGCGAAAAAGGCTTCGCAGAGAGTTGGAATTCGACGAAGAACAAGATCGAGGTCACTGCTCTCGCCCACAACCACACCCTCTTGATTCTGGACGAGACGAAGGGAGCGGGGGGCAGTGATCGCCAGCGGGCAGAAGTTGTGACGTTGGTGGTGTTTGGCCTCGCGGAGTGCACCGAAAAGGAACGCCTCACGAACGCCACACCAGCTCGTTCGTGGCGCTGCTATTTCCTGAGCACTTCAAATCTGTCGCTCGCGCAGCTCGGCCGACGTGGCAAGGTCGCCATTGACGAGGCACATCTCGGTCGCTTGGCCGACATTCCTCTGCCGAGCAACGGACGCGGCATCTATGAGAAGTTGCATGGCTTTGCCGATTGGCGAACGTCTTTCCGATGTCTTGCAGCGCCGCAGCCGCAAGTACTGCGGCACGGCCGGCAAGAAATTTGCGCAAAAATTGGTCGACAAGAAACGTGCCGACCCGCAAAGGCTCCAGAACTTCTTGAAGGAGGAGCGCGCGGCTTATCGGGAGGCGCTAGCGTGCGCGCTGCAGCCCGAGGATCCGCACCCTCTCAACCGAAATACAGGTCGCTTCGCTACGACCTTTGCTGCTGGCAGCCTCGCGATCAAGTTCGGCATCCTCCCCTGGGGTCGCAGAAGCCTGTTGCGTGCCATTCTAAGCTGCCAGCTCGACGGCTTGCGTCACGCGAGTAAGGACGACGAAGGTATAGAGCCTTCCGTAGCGGATTTGCTCGCAAAGCTTGCGCAGTATCTCAAAGCACACCATTCGGAGTTCATGTACCTGAACAAGAAGCGTCCGCTGAAGGGAACGGATAAGATAGACTCCGTGCCTGGCTATCGTGCCAAGGTCAACGGGACGCGTTGGTACTACCTGACAGCGGGTCAACTCGAGGGGGTTATCGGTACCGGTCCTAACGCCAACTCGGTCAAACACAGGCTGGCAAACGAAGGGCTGCTCGACCGCCCCAAAAACAAGAACAAGTTCGTCGTGCAGCGGCGCATCTTTCGCGGAGGAAAGGGCAACAAGAACTATGCCTGGGTGCACGCGATCGATGCGGCCATTCTGAAGAAATACACATTGGAAACCACTGGCTCCCAGTAGGCGGCCTCCTTCGCTCGCGTTTGATTAGAACGACAAATCCTAGATCTCGCGCTGGTTCGTCTTTTGGGCCAGCGCGAGATTCTCCATCGATCCTGCCGCCCCGGAATTTCCAAGCTGTGTTGAAATCCGGTTGGAATTTGCGCGGCCGCTTCTCCGCTATTGATCGGGCAGCCAGGCTTGATCACAATTTGAGCGGATAGGCAGGCGCCCGGGAAAGCTCGCACGGTTTTTGCTCCCTTGAGATTCCACCCAGCATGGACCCGCCCCTACCGATAAGCATCGGCAACGCCCTGTAGGCGAATTCCGGGAAACCATGCAGCAGCACAGCGGGTCGGCCTGGAACCTCGTATCCAGCTTCCAATATGTGCACCGTCAAGCCATTGACGTTGGCAATGCGGCGTGACCGGATGCCGGGCGGGAGCGTGCCGTTACCGTAGGGTGGCAGATTCGCTTCATACTTCACACTTTCATACAAAGACATTTCACAATCATCTTCCTCGCGTCGCTCCAAAGCACGCTTTGACAAGTTCTGCAATCAGCCAAAGCGATGCGCGAACTCGTCAGTATATGAACGTATGAAAGTGTGAATCTATGACTCCATCAGACTGATGATCCACATGCAATGCACTCAGATTCCGGACGAGGGAACGTTTTACTGGTTCTGAAAGGCTCTATTTCGCCCGAACTTCACATTCTGCAATTCTGTAAATTAGTAATTTGAAATTGCAGCTGGATGCGACTTGCCGGATGTCCGATAGAAGCGAGGTTGCTACATAAGAAAGAGGATCGATGGAAATGCAAAAATCCATATGGTCGAATATTGCTCGAAACAGGAATTATTCAGTCTCGACCAACAATTATTCGGTCTCGACAAAACACCTGATCAGCGGATACTCCCGTTGGATACAGCAATATGTTGATGATTTAGGGTGGAACCCATTTCTCATGTCCTTCATGTTCAGGTCATTGAGCGGAAACGTCATGATAAAGATGGCTGATGAGGTAACTAGGGTATATTCGACATTGCTCCCTAGGGTCGTCAGAAATCCAAGATCACAATTTACCAAGGAATCACGTCCTCTGTTGTTCGCGGCTCCTGATCTGCCCGCGGTGAAGCACCAAAAACAAAAATCTCAACACGAGAGAATCAATAATGGATTACATATGCACGGAATTCTGGTCGTGCCTTGTAAGTCTCGGCTAAAGACAGATGGGAACCTCGAACAATACTCACTTTCGGCGATTTCTGCCTTAGCTGAGCGAGCGGTTGCAGCGCTTGTGCCGAGTTGAGGTGGGTCCCCGATCGGGGACCGTTTTGACGCCTGGCCGGCGTCCGCGCGGTCCTTTACACGATGCCACACGGAGTCCACCCGTGAGCGCACTCAAGCGGGTGCAGCTGCCATCCGTTCGAGTTGAACCAGCCGGCGGATGTTG
>JAFAGX010000010.1 GCA_019237515.1 Acidobacteriaceae bacterium | reverse complement strand
AGAGGGAACGTCACGGGCGCGGGTAACCAAAGAGTAGCGTGCTGCGTCCAGGATTCTCCACGGACGCGTCGAAATCCTTGTTCGGAGCATGGTTTCGAGCGTTTTGCACAGGCGATGCCGCATCGACTGCCCACGCTATTCACCAGCGCACTCTTACAATCCAAGGCAAATCAATGATCTCAATACCTGATCATTTCCGTCTTCGGGAAACGATGCACCAAAGCCGGTGCACATGCCTGTGAACCCGCTGCACTCGCTTGAATTGCAAGCAGATGGAATCGCGGCATTTTGATTGACTGTAAAAATAGAAAGAGTAAAAACATACTCGTTCTTCGACACCTTCTGAAGTTTTCCCGGTTGGTGCGGCGTCCGGGGCTCGAGCAAGGTCACCGATTGCATCGCAAGATGACAAAAGGAAGGCTAGCAAGGGTCTATAGCAAAGCGCTGGTCGAGGCGAACAAGAAGATTTGTTGAAGGCAGGATAGAATCCCGAGGCGTTGGGTTGGTTTATCCGGTTGGCGGTAAGCCCGGAGCCCGAGCAATGATCGCGCGTTGTTTCCCGCAAGGAGATGACGAATGCAGGTCAGCAAGGGTCTAAAGCGAGCTACTGGCCGAGACGAATGATCCCAACACCACCTCGGGATTCTTATTTTCTGACTCCTGACTCCTAGCCCCTACTACTTACGGCTCTTGCTGGATCTCAAATCTCTCCTTTGGCACCAAGCGCGTCCGATAAATCGAATGAGTCTCCGCAACCTCCGCCACCGCGTCTACATTTAATTGGTAGCTTCCGCTCGAAAGATTATCGCCAAAAGGAATTTCTATCGCTTCAGTATTCTTTTTCAACGGAAAATGCTGGTATCCGATTGCGGTCGCGCGGCCAACATCATTTACCGCGAGCACAATCACAGTGAAGTCCATATCGCGTTCTGTCTCGTTGGACACGAGAATCGATCCTTCGAGCCGTTGTCCATTCACCTTCGGATAGCGTCCCCATTGCGCGTTGAGCGGCGTGACCACGACCAAAACGAACGCCTGCTTGAGTTCGTGCGCTGGTCTGCCGCTGTCGCTCACCGTTGCGGTGAAGTGAAACTCGCCGCTCTGTTGCGGCGTTCCCGCTAATTGCCCATCAGCTTGCAGCACAATTTCGCCAGGCAGCAAACCGTCTGTCACTTCCCATTTCAGTGGTGGCACTCCGCCTCGAGCTCGTAGCTGAAATTGATACGGGGCACGAACAAAGGCTTTTGGCAGGTTCTGCGTCTCAATGCTTAGCGCCGGCACACCATCCTGCGCCAGCACTGTAGCGCAGGCTAAAAACAATGCGCCGTAAACGTACAGCGTGCGGCGCTTCTCTGAACTTTGAAAGCTCATGGTCGGTCTGCCCCGTCAACCAAAATACGACAACTGACTTGCTTCTTGCAGGTTTTTACAGCATGTGAGCTGCCTGGACTACTGCCCGGTCCGCTTTCGCATCTTAAGACGTTTGGCTTATGAATTGGGTCTTAAGAGAGCTGCAAAAATCAACCGAGGACACGATGGCCGGAGGTGAAGAAAGCGCATCCGACCGCAATGTTGATTCGCCTTTGGACGAACGGGCAACTGAATGCTGGCGGCGACTGGCGCAAGGATTCGCGCAAGATGTCAAGGAATTCACAAACTTCAACGGCACGGCCACTTTTGTTCAGGTCTCTGAATTCGAATGTCGGATATCCAACGCCGCCGGCATTGCAACCGCAATCTCAGCAGATATTCCTGAACTGATGATCCGCTACGATTATCAGTCCGAAGGCCAAAAGGCCGGTGTTCCAGAAGGTGGCGTCCTCACCATTCGTGATGCTGGTCGTTCGGTCGACCTTTACTCCGCCGACCAACGGCTTACCCGCGAGCAGGCAAGAAAACTGATTCTCGAACCGGTGCTGTTCCCGGACAAGTCCGACGCACTTGAGCCAACGGGAACTTGATAGCGCCTGCTACCGCAAAAAGCTATCCACCGCTTCGACAAACATTCGCGGCTGATCCACAAAAGTCATGTGGCCCGAACTCGGCAGGATCACCAGTTTTGATCCCGCGATTTTCGCGTGCATTGTCTTCGACAGCGAGGGATCGCATTCGTCATGGTCGCCGGCGATGATCAGCGTCGGAACCTTGATGCCCGGCAGCCGATCTGTGTATTCGACTGTCTTTAAATTTCCATCGATCACGAATTCTCCGTGTTCGCCCCACATTTCGCGATACAGGTCCCAGCTCGTCTTGCCCTGGTCGATAGGATCGTAATTGGGATCAGGCCGGTTGTGGTACACATACGGGAAATAGCCCTCGCCCCACGCGGCAATCATGTAAGCGTTGGTATACCGGTTCTTCTCGTAATCCTTGCCGTGGCCGAAGAGTCCTTCCCCTTCGAGCTTGTCAATGCTGTCGCGTAGCTCCGGTGTCATGTTTTGCTTCATGCGGACGAACACCTGATTCATCGCAACCGTACTCGACCAGGTGCTGGCCAGAATCAGGTGCGACAAGTTTCGCTGGTACTTGAGCGCGTAGGCTTGCGCGAGTGCGCCGCCGTAAGAATGCCCAAGCACGCTGATCTTGCCCAACCCAAGCGCCTGGCGGACCGCTTCGACGTCTTCAACCATGTTCTCTACGGTATAGCCCGACGGATTTTCCAGTTTTTGCGATCTTCCGGAGCCGCGCTCGTCAATGAAGATCATGCGATGGTGGCGCATCAGGGGAAGAAGATAAGGCAGAAAGTAATCGTGCGAGGCGCCTGGGCCACCATGCAGGATCATCAGCGGCTCCCCTTTTCCTGTCGACATGTAATAAATCATTACCCCATGCGTGTCCACAAAGCCTTCCCGGATTGGGTACACCGCATCGGCCGCATTCGGCTTCGCACTTTGAGCGATCACAGGCACTGCCAAACACAACGACAATAGAAAGGAATTTATTTTATTCATAGCCGCCCATCCTACTTCGCCGAAAACACTCGCCGCAAGCTCTGGGGGACTCGCGTGGGCGCGGTGTCTAAATCTCCGATTGATGCGTCATCCCGACGCCCCGCGCTTTCACCAGCGGGCGAGGGATCTGGCGCGGAGCGTCTTGGTCGACCCACACGAGATCCTGCGCTCCGCCCGAAAAGCGGCTTCACTCAGGATGACTGCCGCTGGTGAGAATTCAAATTGAGCCACTAACCGGGATTCGAAGTCCCGGAGGAACGCTCCATCGAGTGACGCCCATCACTGCCGCCCGTGAGCTGTTTGCTCGATGATTTTATCGCTGGTAAGTAAGCTGAAAGGTTCGCCGAAGGAGGCTGCCCACGGTGCGCGATGCGGTCGCCAAGCTGTGGCCGGAGATCCAATGGATCGAAGATCCGGAGCTGCGTGAGCAGGTCACGCAAACGTGGATCAAGGCCTTGGAGCACAGCCCGCTGCATCCCGATGATCTGAACCGTATCCCGTTTACGTTGCTCGTGCCGAATTGCCCCATCACATTTATGGAGCACAAGCGCTGCGTCGTTCACATAGCGCGCCGAAGTGCGGAAGCAATGGCTGAATTCATGGGACGAGCGTTGCCTATCGATAAAGACACTGTGATTGCAG
>JAFAGX010000362.1 GCA_019237515.1 Acidobacteriaceae bacterium | reverse complement strand
CCTTCCCGCGCATGACTTATGACGAGGCGATTCGCCGCTACGGCAGTGACAAGCCGGACATGCGACTGCCCGCGATGACCAATGTCCGCGACGCATTTACTGCGGAAAATCTCGAAACCCTCGCGATTAGTCCGAAGCTGCCCGTGGTGGCGATTCGAATCCCAAGGGTCGGCGAACTGTCGCGGAAGGAGCGAGACGATATCAAGCCGATGCTGAGCGCCAAGGCTGACGCCAAACTCTTCGAAGATTTCAAACGCCTGGAGAAGAGCTTTCCTGAAGCCGCCGCAAAAATTCGGCACAACACGGAAGCTCAAGCCGATGACCTCATCGTTTTGGTTGCTGGTAACGGCAAGCCTGGGGAGCACAAATCCGAGGGCGGAGTGAAGCCTGAAGTCAAGCAACACGACCATGCCGTCTACACCGCCGCCGGTCTGCTCAGGTTGGCTTTGGCACAAAAGTACGCTGATCGTCATGGCGCATTCAAGCGGACCGGCAACCCGGATCACGACTTTCGCTTCTTGTGGGTGACGGATTTTCCGATGTTTGAGTGGGATGAAGAGGGACAACGCTGGGCGGCCGCGCACCATCCGTTCACCTCGCCTCACGAGCACGACATGGACAGGCTCGAGTCCGATCCAGCCGCTGTGCGTGCATTAGCCTACGACGTCGTGCTGAATGGCACTGAACTGGGTTCGGGCTCCATCCGAATTCATCGCCAGGACATTCAACGCAAGATTTTCCATGCGCTTGGCATGACCGAAGAAGAAGCCCGCAACCGCTTCGGGTTTTTTTTGGAAGCCTTGGAGTATGGCACTCCGCCACACGGTGGCATCGCTCTGGGCCTCGATCGAATCGTAATGATCCTGGCAGAAGCCGACAGCCTTCGCGAAGTTATCCCATTCCCCAAAACCGCCCGCGCCGTCGACTTAATGGTGGACGCGCCAACCCCAGTCAGCCAAGCCCAGTTAAAGGAATTAGGAATTCAGATCAAGAAGTGAGTCCTGATTTCTCGCGGAGAACCGCTTTCTGAGAGCAGCGCAGCCCTAAAACGAGTCGGGAACGGCCGGCATTCCCAATTTGGTCTCAGTGTTTTTTGGTTTAGTTTCTGTCGATCAAATGCAGTGTGTGATCGACATCACGTCCTGCGGTGATATTGCCTACAGAGCCGCCCGACCAGCCCCCTAATACTGAAGGCGGCATTCGGTCGCTGCTTCCGGAGTTTTTGTATGGCGAAATTAGCAATCATCTGGCGAAATCCCAGGAAGGTGAGCAATCAATTGCGATACTTACCTCAGGCACAGACTGGTCATCGGGGCATCTACGTTGTTCAGCAATTGCTCTCTCGCGAGCGCGGTGTTTGGGTCAATAGCTCAGTCCTCGAAGTCATTTCTCGGGAAGCTACGTCACGAACTGAGCAGCCTGCTCCTCTCTGGCGTCTCGGTTTTGGCCGGTAATTCCAAGCAATTCTGAGAAACCGTGACGCGACTGTTGTGGAGTACCTCTGCTCGTCTTTGCTTTTCTGCTTTCATCTGCGACACTGAGCAACTTGAGGCGTTTTGCGGGAGCAGGAGTCCGCAGCCGAAATCCCGAACGCAGCAAGGGATCTCTTTCTAGTCTATGGCTAAGATTCACGTGCTTTCCGAAGCTGTTGCCAACAAGATCGCTGCCGGGGAGGTCGTGGAGCGTCCTTCCTCCGTCGTGAAAGAACTTCTGGAGAATTCCCTGGATGCCGGCGCCAGACGCATTAAGGTCCAAGTCGAAGCCGGAGGCAAAAAGCTGATTCAGATTGTCGACGATGGTTGTGGTATGGTGCGCGACGATGCCTTGCTCGCCTTCGAGCGGCATGCCACATCCAAGATCAAGAATGCAGACGATCTGTTGAACGTCGCAACTCTAGGATTTCGTGGTGAGGCCTTGCCATCGATCGCGTCCGTCTCGCGCCTGCGCCTTGAAACCCATGCCACAGAAGACGCAGCCGGCACAACTATAGAAATTAATGGCGGCAAGATTTTCAAGGTCGAAGAAGCTGGATTGCCGCTCGGTACCTCCATTACCGTCCGTGACCTCTTTTTTAATACTCCCGCACGAAAGAAGTTCCTGAAATCCGAATCCACGGAACTCTCGCATATCGCCTCGCTCGTCACACACTATGCTCTCGCTCATCCCGATAAGCATTTTGAACTGCACGCGGCAACCAATGCCATTCTCGTTGCGCCGCCGGTTGGCGGGCATCGCGAGCGGGTGTATCAAGTGTTTGGCAGGGAGATCCTTGATCAATTAATTCCAATCGCGGCCGTGCAGCCTCTGCAGCGTATCGGCCTGCCGCAGCCCCCACCATGGCGCCGTCGCGAAGCAGATGCGGAGCAACCCCCGCCTGAACCGGGCGAACTGCGGGTACACGGCTTTGTTTCCAAGCCGGAAATTCAAAAGCTCAATCGCAATTCGATCTACGTCTTCGTGAATGGACGCCTGATTCGCGATCGCCTGATTCAGCACGCGCTCACCGAGGCGTATCGCAATATGATTCCGGCTACTGTGTACCCGGTCGTACTCTTGTTTCTTGAGTTGCCGGGCGCGGAAGTGGATGTGAATGTCCATCCATCCAAAACTGAGGTGCGTTTCCGTCAGCAGGCCGCAATCCACGATTTTGTTCGCGATTCGGTGCGAGCCGCTCTTTTGAAGACACGTCCGGTACCGCAGTTCGCGACTGAAATCGCGGCACGCCCGACGGCAACTCCCGCTCTCTCGCCGGGATCAAGCCCGATCACGGATATTTCTTCCTGGCGAGCGGCTCACGCTCTGCTTCAGCCACCCGCCTTCACGCTGCAGCCACCGATCCCTCCTGCGGTGACGGAGCGTTTTCAATTCGGCAGTAGTGGGATCAACGTGGAGGCGAATGCTGCTGTGTCGGTGGCGCGTGCGCCGCAAACTGCAGCTCAGGTTCCCACCGATCACTGTACGCCTGCTCTGGCGGACGAGCCCGAAGCTGCCAGCGATCTCGCTCCAGCCCTTGCTTCTCTCAAGCCGCTTGGTCAAATTCGCGAATCATTCATTCTGGCGGTGAACCATGAAGGCCTGTGGATCATCGATCAGCACGTCGCGCATGAACGCGTTCTTTTCGAAAGAGTTTTGAAGCAAAGGGCCGCACAGACGGTAGAAAGCCAACGGCTTCTAATGCCATTAGTTCTGGAACTCACTCCCGCTCAACAAACGGTGTTCACCGAAATTTCCGAAGAGTTGAACCGCAACGGTTTTGAGGCTGAGCCGTTTGGTACGCGCAGCGTGGCCGTCACAATAGCACCGGCCGGTGTCGCGGCAACCGACGTCGAGAAGATGCTGCATGAGTTGCTTGATGAGTTCTGCCGCGAGGAACAGGCGCTCAATCTGGAGAAGATTCGTGCCCGCATTGCAGCATCCATCGCCTGTCACGCCGCAATCAAAGTCAACATGCCCCTCGAACAAAACAAAATGGAGTGGCTGCTGGCCGAGCTTTCCAAAACCGAGTGCCCGATTTCGTGTCCCCATGGGCGCCCAGTAGTTCTGCGATACTCATTGCGAGACATACAAAAAGCATTTAAAAGAATCTGAGAAAAAGCACTTAGCATTTAGCAATTGGCATTTAGCTCGCATGCTGCAAAATGTAGTGAGTGCTAACTGCCAATTTCTAACGGCTGCTGTTCATGACCGACCTCGAACTCAATCAACTCCGGCGAGAGAAATGGCGCCTTGACGGGCACCCGGTGCGCACATTGGACGATGCGCGCCAATTCCTCGAATCCGTCGGCTTTTGCCTGATGTATCCCTTGAAGCCGCTGCTGATGCTTCCGACGTTTATCGGCGCCTGGGTCGGATCCGAGGATCGCTTGCCCACCCGGCAGCAGGCATTTGCCGATCCCCGGACTAAAGATGCTGTGGAGTTGATGGTGCGTCTTCTCCGCGACCATGCGGCGTACGAGGCGAATCTGTTCGAGGAAAACAATGCGTTTCTTCTCGCCGCTTCGATTTTTCCCTATTTTTATGCCTTGAAGGGCGAACGCAATCCCAAGCAGTCTCCGAAACCGGGCCCGCGTTCTGAGTATTCACAGCTCGCCATCGATGCCTACGAGATTATCCGGCGAGAAGGGCCTATTTCGAAAGCAAAACTTCAGCAGAAGCTCGCCGGCAGCATCACGCTTGCCGCTTTGGATCATGCGCTCAATGAGCTTTGGTCGAAGCTGCGAATCACGCGCGTGGATTACAAGCCTAACGAGGGTGCCTTCTGGGACGTACTTTACCGCTGGTCGCCTGAAGCCGTTCGTGAGGGAATCGGTCTTTCGGTGGCAGAAGCCCTCTCCGCGCTCATTTCAAAATATTTGGACTGTGTGGTTGCGGCTGATCAACAGGAGGTCGAATCTTTTCTGGGCAATTTTGTTGCTCGCTCCCGGGTGCGCGAAGCTATCAATGTCCTTCTCGCAGCCCGTGAGTTGAGCTTCGTTCACGTAGGAAACCGCTCCCTCTTGCAGATGACGAGCGCTAAGCCCGAACTGACCAGGGTGGATTCACGCCCCGTCAAGCGCCGCGCACCGTGACCTGGCCCAAACAAGTTCGCCTTCCAACTCGTAATAACTCCTTTTCTTCGTTACCATTGTCTGCTCGTTACTTTTCATTTTGCTCTTCGTCTATGGTGAATATGCGCTTCATAATTTCCGTCTTAGCGATTCCCTCCATCGCAATGTCGCTTGCTTTCGCGCAAACGTCTGCAAGCTCCTCGTCACAGGCAAACATGCCATACACGCCCAGTCTCGATGTAAATTCCCTGGACAGGTCTGTGGAGCCCTGCGTTGATTTTTACCAATACGCCTGCGGCGGGTGGCAGAAAAATAATCCGATTCCTTCCGATCAGAGTTCCTGGAGTGTTTACGGCAAGCTGTACCAGGACAATCTGAACCTTCTGCGCACCATCCTGGAGCAAGCGTCCACCGATACAGAACGCGACCCGGTAACACAGAAGATCGGCGATTTTTATGGAGCCTGCATGGATGAGGCCTTGGTTGAGAAGCGCGGCCTCGCGGCCATTAGGCCCGATCTCGATGCCATCGGCGAGCTGAAATCGACGAACGAAATCACCCCGCTGATTGCTCATCTCCAGTTTGTCTACGGCGAAACCATTCTGTTCGCTCAAGGATCCATTCAGGATCCCGATGATTCCGAGCAGCAAATTGCTTTACTCGACCAAGGAGGCCTCGGGCTGCCGGATCGCGATTACTACGTGAATGATGACGCGAAATCCAAGGAAATTCGCCAGCACTACGTGGTTCACGTGCAAAAAATCTTCGAATTGATGGGAAACAGCGCCGAAGCCGCCAAGAAGAACGCCGAAACCGTAATGCGAATGGAAACAGCGCTGGCCAAGGCCCAACTCACCCGCGTCGACCGCCGCGATCCTTACAAGCTGAAGCACAAGATGAAACTTGCGGAACTGAGTCAGATTGCGCCGGGTATCGAGTGGGCCGGATATTACAAGGACCTGCAGTATCCCAACTTCGAGATCGTCAATGTTGCGACTCCCGACTACTTCAAGGAAGTCAATGCAGAGCTCACGACCGAGCCGATCGCAAATTGGAAAACTTATCTGCGCTTTCACGTGGTCGATTCGTTCTCGCCGTACTTATCAGCCAAATTCGTCGATGAGCACTTCAACTTCTACCGTAAGTATCTGCGCGGAGCCAAAGAGCAGGAGCCACGCTGGAAGCGCTGCGTACAATACACCGACTACAACCTCGCAGAAGCTCTTGGCCAAGTCTACGTTCAGAAGGTCTTCTCTCCGGAATTGAAGGCCAGCACCTTGGATATGGTCCGGCGTATTGAAGACGCTATGGGAGAACGTATTCGCGCGTTGGATTGGATGAGCCCGGAAACCAAGCAGCAGGCGCTCACCAAGCTCGCCGGAATCCGCAACAAGATCGGCTATCCCGATCGATGGCGGGATTACAGCTCCGTCAACATCACCCATGCGGATTTTGCCGGCGACCTCGATCGGGCTCGCGAATTTGAGACCCGTCGCGATATCAATAAAGTTGGTAAGCCGGTGGACCATGGTGAGTGGGATATCTCTCCGCCCACAGTCGATGCTTATTACAACCCGCAGATGAACGACATTAATTTTCCAGCTGGCGTGCTGCAGCCGCCCTTATATGATGCCAAGCTCGATGACGCGCCGAACTACGGAGACACAGGCGGCACCATCGGTCACGAGCTTACCCATGGCTTTGACGATGAGGGGAGCCAGTTCGATGGCAAAGGTAATTTAAGAAATTGGTGGACGAAGGAAGATCGCGAGAAATTCGAAGCGCGTACCAAATGCGTTGAGGATCAGTACGCGAAATATGTGATCGTAGACGACGTTCATATCAACAGTAAACTGACGTTGGGCGAAGATGTGGCCGATCTCGGCGGCGAAATTCTTGCGTACATGGCCTGGAACGGGGCGGAGAAGGGGAAAAAGCTCGAATCGATTGACAACTTTACTCCCGATCAGAGATTTTTTGTCGGTTTTGCGCAGTGGGCCTGCGCCAACGAACGTCCCGAGGAGTTGCGCATGCGGGCCATTACCGATCCCCACTCTCCTGCCAAGTACCGAATCAACGGCGTCGTCGTAAATATGCCGGAGTTTTCGCAAGCTTTCTCCTGCAAGTCGGGGCAGCCCATGGTCAAGCCATCAGAGAATGTGTGTAAGGTGTGGTAGGACGAAGGATTAGTGCCTGAGCTCAAAGATGAGTTGGCCGATGACGGGTGCGCCGACAGCCACAGCGAAGCCTATTAATGCGAGCAGAAGGAATTCCATCTCTAGGCTGCATTTTGTCGCATTGCTCCCCTGATATTCAATTCACGTTAGTAACTCACCGTGGTTTCGAAGGTCACAATTTCTGTGATGCTGAGCGAAGGTCAAAGCATCTTTGCCGAAATGAGTTACGTCGCCAGTTCCGCGACCTGTCCTTTCAGCGTGCACTCCTTCGGTTCCTTGTCCTCACGCAATCCCATGTAGACCGGAGCCCGCAGCTTCAATCCTCCTTCAGTAGTCTCGTGGGTCCACTCCGTGAATTTCACCTCGGTCACGAGTTCGGGCTTCACCCAATGCACATGGCGTGCATCTACAGCCCCCGAAAACGGGTTCTGTTTCGTATCCAGCTTCTTCAGTTCAGTCCAAACCTGCTTCAGCGTGTTGTGATCGAACCCGGTTCCGACTTGTCCCACATGAATCAGTTGCTGATTTTCGTTGTAGAGCCCAAGGACAAGCGAGCCAAAGTATTGGCGGCTGCCCTCCGGGTCGGTATAGCCGCCAATGACGCAATCGATTGTCTGCGTCACTTTGATTTTGAGCCACTCGCGACTGCGCCGCTCTTCATAACAACTGCCGCGCCGCTTTGCGAGTATCCCCTCGAGTCCTTGCTGCTTTGCCGCTTCGAATAGTGCGTTCCCCTTTTCCAGAAAGTGTTCTGAGTAACGGATCAGCTCGGTGGTTGAGACAATCTGAGCCAGTACTCGTTTCCGTTCTTCGAGCGAAACCCGTCGCAGATCATAACTGTCAAGGTAAATCACGTCGAAAACGTAGTAGGCCAACGGCAAGCCGGATTGGCCCGCCACCCGTCTGCCATGACTTCGAAATCCCGTACGCTGCTGCATAAGGCTGAAGGAGGAACGGCCTTGTTCATCAAGCACCACGACCTCTCCATCCAGCACCGCGGTTCCCGCCTTGATGAACTGCGGGAGGTCCCGCAACTCCGAAAATTGTGCCGTGAGGTCGTTCTGATTACGCGAGCACAGCCGAGCCTTGCCATCGACAATGAATGCAATGGCGCGATATCCATCCCACTTGATCTCGAACAGCCACTCAGGATTGTCGAACGGCTTATCGGTGGAGATCGCCAGCATGGGATGGATTTCTGTGGGCATCGCCCGCTGGACCGAGCCTTGCAGATCAGCAGCCAGAGAGCTTGATCTTTTTTTTGTGCTTATCGTAGAAGCACTCGATCTTGAGCCGCCCGTCCCCCGAGCGTTCTTCTTACCGTCAGTTTCTTCTGCGGTTAATTTTTTTTCACGCTCTGTGACCTCGGTGCCCTCTGTGGTTGTGCTCTTTTTTTTCTTTTTTTTTTATCCAGCTTCGCCAGAGTGTCAGCCAGCCACGCAGCTTTCAGCTTCCCGCGTGGCGACTTTCGACTGCTCTCCCACTCCGCCGCGCCTTCATCGCCGGCAATCTGCGCCATGGTCTTGCCGCTGAGCACCGAAGTGTCCTCCTCCTCGGCATCGAATCCCTTCACCACGTAGTCATCGTGCTTCTTGATCATCAGCCACTCGGTGCCTTTACTGCCCGGGCGACGTGACTTCATGTGAATTAGAGCAAAATCTCCGTTGAGCCGCTTGCCATGCAGCCGAAATTTCAAATCGCCTTTCTCCAGCATCTTTCGGGCTTCGGCATCTGTTCCGGGCACGTATTTGCCGTTGACCGGTTGCGGAGAAAGCGGCTCCCAAGTGCCCACTTCCCACACCATTACCGTACCTGCACCGTAATTTCCTTGCGGGATAATCCCCTCAAAATCGAAGTAGGAAACCGGATGATCCTCCACCTGCATCGCCAGGCGTTTGTCTGCGGGGTCCAGCGACGGTCCTTTCGGCACCGCCCAGGATTTGAGAACACCGTCCAATTCCAGCCGGAAGTCGTAATGCAGCCGGGTTGCGCGGTGCTTCTGAACCACAAACCTGTGCCTGGATTTCTTCTCCAGCTTCGGCGGAGGCTCCGGCGTCTGTTCGAACCTACGTTTGCGTTTGTATTCTTCGAGTGCCACGAGAACCATTCTAACGACTGCAGTCGAAGTCAGCTATCCGGCGGCAAACGTAGTCAGTCCTAAGTGCCAACTGCGATTTGCCAAGTGCCTGCATTACAATTTTCCCAGAACTTCGGCATGGAATCATGAACCGCGAGTACCCCGACCGCCCGTTTGTTGGCGTGGGCGCAATCATCGTCGAAGATGGCCGTGTGCTTCTCGTGAAGCGCGGGCATGCGCCCCTTGCTGGTGAGTGGTCCATTCCGGGGGGCGTGCTGGAAGTAGGAGAAACTCTGCACCAAGCGGCGATTCGCGAAGTTTTGGAAGAAACAGGCCTAACCGTGGAACCAAGCGCCCTTCTCGGTGTCTATGACAGAATTCTGCGCGATCCCGACAAACGTACCCTTTATCACTATGTCTTGATCGATTTCCTCTGTCGCCGCGTTTCAGGCG
The DNA here is from genome assembly GCA_019237515.1 of Acidobacteriaceae bacterium. The sequence continues at coordinate 2,071 of JAFAGX010000362.1, read as the reverse complement.
AGGCGAAAGCTGCCGGCGACGCCGCCGAAATAGGCTGGTACCGGAGAGATGAAATTCCGTCGTTAGCGCTCGCGGACGACACGGCCGAGGTAATCAATCTCGGATTCGAGAAGCGTTCCAAGGAATAGCTTGCTGCCCTCGGGCCGGTGAGCTAACCAGGGCAATAAGTCCATGCAAAGCCAGCGGCTCCCTTTGAGACCACTATCCTACTTCGGCGTGGCGTGTTACTCTTAAATCGTTTTATTTGCATTCCTTCGCGTTTTCCCGCAAATAACCCAGTGTTGAGAGGCAGAAAGCTAGCTTGCCAGGGCCCTCGCTCACAAGAGATCAAAGGTTCACACGGCGCTTCCCCAGGTACCACACAGACCTGAAGCTGACGGTTCGGGTTCTCGGTCCAAAAGGCCATTTCGAGGTTGATGGATTGTGCAATCAGATTGGGGAAGGTGGGCTAGGCGCCATCATCGCGAGGGAGCTAGCGGTCGCAGAGGTAGTCGATCTACAGTTCTCGCTGCCGTCGGAGCAACAACCCATTTCATTGCGTGCGGTCGTCCGATGGCACGACCGGCTGCAGCACGGTTTCGAATTTTTTGGAATTCCTTCAGAGCTGCGCGCCAAGATTCGAGAGTACTGCAGAGATTTAACTGAAGAAGATGGTGCCTGAGCCCGGGGGCTATCTGGTGCCCAGGTTCCGCGAGCGCACTCCGCGAGCTAACCTGGAAAATGCATTTTGCCTAAAAACAGAACGGCCCGCGCTTTCGCACGGGCCGCCCGGTGGACTGTTTGGGATTGACCAAGAGGTGGTCACTCTACGTGGCCTCTTCGGCAACTCCGGGTTCCCAGCACGACCTTATGCTGGGCGGATTCGAATCCAAACTCACCGGTTAGTGTGCGGGCTGTAGCCTCCGGCAACTTACCGCCGAAAGCCCCGCTTAGAGCGACCTGCTCTAAGTCTCAGCCACCTCACCTGGTCTTTTGAAGCATCTACCACTACAGTCAGAACTTGTCATCAGACCACCTCCTTTCCGGTGTAAACGCAGATTACTCGAAAACCTACTCACAAGCAAACGGCACGGAGGTGCGGGAGCGAGAAAGTAAACGTCCCATCGTTTCTTCCGTTAGGATCGATCTGTGTTCTTGTGGGCTCCCAACGTGATGTTGGCTTTTGTCTGGGCGGTGGCTCCAATCTTTGCCTTTGGCTTGGCCGGAGAGTCCATTGTGCGTTGCTTCCAAAAGATTCCCGTCGTGCTGCGCTTGATTGTCCCGGCTGTTTTCGGAGTGCCTTATGTTCTCGCCGGCTCGCACTGGAGCCGTGGTAATTGGCTGGTGGTTTATCTCGGACTGCCGATCATCGTCGGGGTTCTGCTTTTGCATGCCAGCCAGTCCGACCCCCAGCAAAATGGCGACTGGCGCGACTTCGCGGTACTCGCCGTACTCGGCTTAGCAGTGGATCTCAGGTGGCTCGAACCGGCCTGGCCCGCCCATCTTTCCGTAATCAGCAAGCTGATCCTGCTCGACTCCGCTCTATATGGATTTGCGGTCATTCGCCAGCTTACGAACGTCGGCTTCGATCTGCGCATCCAGCTAAAAGATCTTGTGATCGGCTTGCGCGAACTGGCATTCTTCGTCCCTATCGCTATTCCGCTGGGGCTCTTTCTGGGATTTCTTAAGGTTCAGCAGCGGATACCAAGAGTTAGCTCAGCGGCATTAACCCTGGTTTTTACGTTACTTTTCATTGCCGTCCCGGAAGAAATCTTCTTCCGAGGATGGCTGCAGAACCTGCTGGAGCGCCGCCTGGGATCTCGTTTTGCTCTGATCGTGACGGCAATCCTTTTTGGTCTTTCCCATTTCAATAAGAGATCAACTCAATTCAACTGGCGGTACGTTCTGCTGGCCGCTATTGCCGGAATTTTCTATGGAAGAGCGTGGTGGTCTCGCCACCGAGTTGCTGCTTCAGCCGTCACCCATACCTTTGTCGACACCATTTGGTCTTTATGGCTGTGACTTGTACCCGTCCTCCTGAGTTATCCTTGCGAGTAGCCCAGAGCACCGTCATGAAAAATATCTATTTAAT
>JAFAGX010000454.1 GCA_019237515.1 Acidobacteriaceae bacterium | reverse complement strand
GTGGCCGCAGCGATTGCGGCTGCGGTTTGCAAAAGTCCGGCTTCGCGATGCGCACCGCGAAATGAGCCGGGATGGAGCACCAGATATTCGGCACACAATGCCAGCGCGCGTTCGACTTCTCCGCGAAAAGCCTCTATACATTTCTTGAGAAAGGCTTCGTTTGTAGCGGCAAGATTGATCAGGTAGTTAGTGTGGATGACCAGCGGCTTCAAGTCATAGCGGTCGCGAAGGCGAGTCATATCGTCGCATTGCGGAGCGCTCAATTCATAGGGCGCCCATTGCCGTGGGCTCGAAGAGAAAATCTGAAGCGTATTGCAGCCCAGCCGATATGCGCGCTCGGCGGCGTTATGTACACCCCCGGCAGAGGACGTATGGATGCCGATCCGCCGCGAAGTCAGTGCTGGCGCTCGCTTTGGGGGCGGCAGTTTGAGAATGTCCTGTTCCCGCGCGAGCGAACGGGCCATTTCAAAAGTATAGCGGCCAAATGACACACTGGTCGCTTTATACTCGGCGTGTGGCCGATCGCAGAGGCTCTTTTCAGCTCAAAGTGCAGGACTGCGGACTACCACGCCGCGAAGTGAGCTCGGCGATTCTGGCCCCAGCAAGTCTCGTCCTCTTCCGTGCAGACCGGATACAACTTCCCCCATCCAGTTGCAAAGACGATCTGGTTGGCCGGAACTCCCATCGAAACTAGCGCGTCCTTGGCGGCCTCTGCACGCTTGTCGGAGAGCACAACGTTGTAAACGATTTCACCGCGCGAGTCGGCATCGCCTTCGATCGTCACAATCGTGTCCGGGTGTGCCTTTAACCACTGCGCGTCGGATTCCAGAATGGATCGATCTTCCGGTCGCAAATCCGAACGATCAAAGTCGAAATGAATATCTTTGATATTCTGCTGCACTTCGCGCTTCTCGCCGGGGCTGGGCGGCAGAGTGTCGACGGAACCAGCTCCGAACCCGTCGAACGCAAAGGCATCCTCATTCAGAGCAGCAACTGGCGACTGAGCATAAGCGCAAGCTGCTACAAGCAACAACAACGCTGAGAGAACCACAAAAAACCTGGTCATGGCGCCTCCAAAGGGCCGAACGGCGGCCGTGGTGCTAACAAGCAAACCTGAATTTAAGATGCTACACAGAAGGGTTTAGGTTCACCATGATACCGGGTGTAGGAAATTAGTCCCCATTGGCCGAGCTGTGGGAGACTTGTCTGTCGATCTGAAGGCGAGCGGGTCATAGGCCGCACTGGTTTGCCGCTTCTGAGGGCTAAAAGATACACTGAATCTTTCGAGGTGGGGACATGCTGGTCGTCATGCAGGCGCACGCCACCGAGGCTCAAGTGCGCGCTGTTTGCCAGAAAATCGAATCACTCGGGTATCGGGCCCATGCGATCCCTGGCGCCGAACGCACGGCGATCGGGATCACAGGCAATAAGGGTGAGGTCCAACCGGGTGCGCTCGATGAAATGCCGGGCGTCCATGAAGTCATTCGGGTAACCAAGCCTTACAAGCTGGTGAGCCGAGACATAAAAGAGGACACCACGATCATCCGATTTCCCGGCAGCGAGACGACGATTGGCGGCCCGACTCTGACGATTATCGCAGGACCTTGCGCGATTGAAAGCCCCGAGCAGGCATTTGCCGTAGCAGAATCAGTACAGCGCGCCGGAGCGCAGTTCTTCCGGGGCGGAGCTTACAAGCCGCGCACGTCGCCGTACTCGTTTCAGGGATTGGGCGAAGAAGGTCTTCGCATCATGGCGGAAATTCGCGAGCAACTCGGAATGCGAATTGTCACCGAAGCCGTTGATAGCGAGTCATTGGACCTGGTTGAGGAATACGCTGACATCATCCAGATCGGCGCACGCAATATGCAGAACTTTTCCCTGCTGAAGCGAGCCGGACGAGCGCGCAAGCCGGTGCTGATTAAGCGTGGGATGTCGGCAACTTTAGAAGAGCTGCTCATGGCTGCCGAGTATGTCATGAGCGAAGGCAACTACAACGTGATCCTTTGCGAGCGCGGGGTGCGAACCTTCGCCGATCACACGCGCAATACTCTCGATCTGAGCATCATCCCTGCTGTGCAGCGTCTCAGCCATTTGCCGATTATCGTCGATCCCAGCCACGGCACGGGCAAACGTAACAAAGTGACTCCGCTGTCTCGCGCGGCAGTCGCTGTGGGAGCTGATGGGCTGATCGTCGAGGTTCACAACAATCCCGACAAGGCCCTCTCGGACGGCATGCAATCGCTTTATCCCGAACAGTTCGAGGAACTAATGGCACAGGTGCGGCAGATTGCGGCGGTGGTGGGAAGAACAGCGGGAGAGCAAGTACCAACGGCCATCATGAGTGTGGGAAAAAGAGCACGGGCCTAAGCCAACGGAATAGAGCCTTCGCGATTTACTCTGAATCATTGTCTTGCGGAAAATTCTTCTCAGCGTTGTTTTTCTCCCTATTTTAGCTGGCCTTGGCTGGTGGTACTTCCACGAGCGCCTGATTACCGACTACGGCCCGTCGTATCGCGAGTACGCGTACATCACCAATGGAAAGAGCAACACAGTAAGCGTCATCGACCTTCGCACATTCGAACCGGCAAAAACCATCCACGTCGGCAACGAGCCGACGGGTATTGCAGCCAACCCGAAGAAGAATGAGGTTTATGTAGTTAACACCGGTTCGAATAACGTCAGTGTCATTGACGCTGAACAGAATGCGGTTGTGGGAACCATGGGCGTGCATGGCAAACCCTACTACATTGATGTTTCGCCGGATGGAAAACGCGCCTATGTCGCCAATTCAGGATCCGCCAATGTGTCTGTGATCGATCTCGAAAAACGGATTGTGATGGGAAACATCCGGGTTGGTGCGTCGCCGGGACTGGCACGAGTCTCACCGGATGGCGCAACGGTGATGGTGAGTAATCGGGGAGATAACACGGTCAGTGAAATTGACACTCACCGCCTCGCGGTTACCAGCACAATTCCCGTGTGTCAGAATCCCGAGGAGATTGCCATTGTCCCGGACAGCAGTACAGCTTTTGTCGCCTGCACGGGCTCGGGGCAAGTCGCGTCGATTGATGTGAAGAGCAGCAAAGTGCTGGCATTCCTTGACGTGGGAAAAACGCCGGTTCACCTGGCACTGAAGCCGGATGGTGGCGAACTCATTGTCACGAATTTTGATTCTGACAACATTTCAATCATCGAGACGGGCAATGACGAAGTCGGCGGAAGCTATCTGGTCGGCAATCACCCCGCACACGGAGTGGTAAGCGCGGATAACTCGCGACTGTATGTAAGCAATTTTGGATCAAATACAGTGGCTGTCTATGACATCGATCAAGGCAAGATCGTTGCCGTCATTCCAGTAGGTAGCCACCCCGACGGTTTGGCGCTTTCCCAGAGCCAGAACTATTTGCTGGTGTTGGATTCCGAATCGGGAGATGTGACGGTGATCCAGAAGCGCACACCTCACAAGAAATTCGAGCCTGGCGAGTATTCTCTGCTGACGATGATCCCGGTTGGCATTCAGCCAAATAACATAGTGGTCAAGTCATTCATGCTGCGCCATGCTGCGCGATAGAACCCCGTCTATTGGGTCATATGACCAACGCCGGCGCTCTCAGGAACGCCGTGCTGATGCAGTTGCATGTGTTGTTCGTAGCCCTCGCTGGCGAAGCAAACAGCGCGATCAAAGAACTGATCCATAAGCCGCAGCAGTTCCAGCTCGCCATAGATCTCGATGGGATTTCGCATAAAACCCTGCTGCTGCACGAACTCCCACAGGTGTTCTTTCGTCAGGACGATGCCCCAGCAGAAATCTGAAAGAGCAACTTCCTGGGAAGCCCGCCGCTCGCCGATTTCGCGATAGTGCTGCTCAATATCTCGCCCTGTCTTCGTGAGCAGCCACTCGTTCAGATGCTGCAAAATCTCCCGAATGCGCCCGCGCAGTTCGTCTGTTGGTACTTTTCTCAAATCTGCGGTCCGGGAAGAAGCGGTGAGTTTCGCAATCAGGCTATCTGTCAACTCCTCCGAATGATCTTGAATAAGACGTACTAATCGTAATGCCACCATACCATCCTCTAATTAATCGGATGCGGTTTTGGGCGCAGGAGATGCGGCAAATAACGCGTGCTCCGGGACCTCCGTGACCTCTGCTTCCGGTGTTCTCTGTGGTGCAAACTCCGTGGCCTAAAATGTGACCACACAGGAACGTTGAGGATCACAGAGGCGGCCTGGCGCTCAATTCAGAGTTTACTTGTGTGGCGCCGTGAGTGATGTTTCTTGACTACTTCTGTGCACCCGTTC
>JAFAGX010000188.1 GCA_019237515.1 Acidobacteriaceae bacterium | reverse complement strand
GAAGCTAATGTGCTCTTGCCAGCACCGGACTCGCCCACCACTCCAACGGCTTCACCAAAATTAATATCGAGGCTGACGTCTTTTAATGCTGTGACCCGAGTTTGTCGGTCCGGAGAGTAGGTTACGGTGAGATCGCGGATTTTCGCGAGACTCTCCCCTGACGTATCGCTTCGGTTCTCCACCCGAGAAGTCTCCCGCACTCATGGAGATGTCACAATTATCCAAAGTAACCAGCGATCGGAAGGTGGAAAGGTGCACTAAGAATAATTACATGGTCCATAAGTCGGCTTCGCAGACTCGAAGCCCGTTTATGGAAAACTTCCGGATTGCCGACAATCGACGAACTGAATCCATTTTTACCCAGATTTTTTGTCACTGATTCGGTCAGATGCTAGGAGTGCTTTCATTTCCACCCAATCGACTCCACGTTCGTCCGCGTGAATCCGACATTTTCTTCCCTGCACTTCAACATTAGAAATGTGCCGTTTGCTGACACTACGGAGAAACGTTACAAGATTTGATTCTCAGAATCTGGAATGTAGTAGGGCACGCGCAGGAGTTTCGCTCATTTCTGCTGGATCGCAGCTCGGCAGGACTGAACATCGCTTGGACTCACAGGAACGGTCATGGGTTTCCCGTCGCGTGTTGGAGTGCTCCCCTTTACGACCGGGTCAACGCAGTCCTTCCAGAGGCCGTTGTTCTGCTTCCACCCTCCCGCGATGTAGCCAAGTTTCTTGCATTCGGCAATGATTTTCTGGCAACCCGGATTTTGGCTGAAAGAGCGGACCATCGAAGGCGACTCCTTAAAGCTCTTTTGCGCAGGCGGCGTGGCTGCCGTTGACCATGCAGTTTGCGTGGCATCGCCGCGAGAGGCAGAGGGCGCGGGGCCTGAGACGGTTGCGTTCCCGGCTGCGGCTTGATCGTTTTCACTCAGCCCAGCTGCTTGAGTTGAGACAGCTCGGAATGGATCAACCGTTTTGTGGGAAATCTTCGCTCGTGGAGTCAATGCCGATGTCCCTGAAATGGGTGCGCTTTCAATGGCGGGGTAATCACTTGACGGCTGCGCCGCGATCGGCTGCGCCGTTGCTATCGGCGCGTGACTTGAGTTTGCTGCCGCTGCCGTGGTTGGGGCTTGTGTCGCGGTTACCGAGGCATTCGCCGTCTCTGGATTTTGCGGCGGGACTGGCGTAACTCCGTGGTCATCAGCGGACCGCCGATAAACCTGAGTCGAATACTCACCGACCGTGCCGGCATCTCCAGTGAGCGTTGGATTGATTTTGCTCTCGAGTTTCCGAATGATTTGGGGGAACGCGCCTGTGTGCGAACGAATGTAGAAGGCCCAAGCCGTCAAGCCGGCGAGAACGAGGACAGAGCCCAGAATCAGGCGCGGCCAGATTCGCGGCGTTGCCTCCGGCTGAGCAGAACGCCGAGCGCTTGCCAGCCGGTTGGTGACCACCTTTTCTGGGGAAGCCGTCGTGGGCGGCGGGATGAGCGATGTGCGAACCGATTGCTCGAGGCACGCCTGCCGCATTTCCTCGCAAGTCTGGAATCGATCCTTCGGATCTTTGGCGAGGGCTTTTCGAATGACGGCGTCGATCCCGCCGGGAATGGCTGGGTTAATGAGCGACGGTGCGACAGGATCCTCATTCACGATCTTATAGAGGATGGTCGTAATATCGCCGGCAAAGGCCCGTTCGCGGGTCAGCAATTCGTAGAAGACGGCACCTAACGAGAAGATGTCAGCGCGATGATCTACTTTCTTGCCTGCAATCTGCTCGGGCGACATGTAGCCGGGCGTACCGATGACCAGCCCGGTCTGCGTTAGGGAGGTGTTTTCGATTTTAGCGATCCCGAAGTCAAGTATTTTGATGACTCCCTGCTCTGTCACCATCACGTTGGCCGGTTTCAGGTCGCGATGAATGACTCCGCGGGCGTGGGCAAAACCAACCGCCGCTAAAATCTGGTCAGCCCATGAGAGCAAGGTTGGGAGGGAAAGCACCCTAATATCAGCCAATCGTGAAGAAAGGGTGACCCCTTTGACGAATTGCATGCTCAAATAAACAGTACCGTTTCCCTCGCCAACGTCGTAAATCGTGATGATGTTGGGATGATCGAGTCCGCCGGCCGCCTTGGCTTCTTGCTTGAGCCTTTCGATCATTTGGACGCGATCGGGAGCACGCTCGTCTATCAAAATCGTCTTGAGCGCGACCGTGCGCGAAATGACGGGATCGAATGCCTTATAGACCGCTCCCATGCCACCGCGTCCCAATTCTTCCAGAATCTGGTAGCGGCCCAGGGAATGAGATCCCCCCTGCTCGAGGGCTTTGTTGGGTGGTTTTGGCAATTCCACGAGAAATCCAACGCACTGTCGACCGCAGATGCGCACAAACGCCGGAGTTATCGAGTGCCCGCGGCGTCTTCATCATAGCCCCGGCAGGTTTTGCTTCCTACTTACTTTAGTTTTGAATTGCTCCAGAGAACATCTCTCAGCCGTTGGTGCGCGCGAGAAAATATAGTAGCGACCAATTCGGTGGAAACGCCAAGCGAGGTTTCCTCCGGGTTCCGCAATTGCTTCCACAGATTGCCCATATTGGAGCCGTGCAATGGCCGAGCTGTTTCTCAAATTTGAAGACCGGATCCTACAAGAGCACCTGCTTTCCGCTGACACAGTCACCATTGGCCGTCAGCCAGACAACGTTTTTTGCATCGACAATGCTGCCGTTTCCGGATATCACGCTAAGGTCTACGCGGAAGGCGATCACTATGTGATTGAAGACGCCGAGAGCTTTAATGGCACGTTCGTCAATGGTCAACGCATCAGGAAGGCGGTACTGAAGGACGGAGACAACGCCACAATCGGCAAGCACACAATCGAATTTCGTGACGAGGTCCGTCAGGACGTTGCTGCGCCATATGGAACTCTCAATACCGCCGAGGGGCAACTGCCGAAGCCCAAGCCGCCACAGCTCGATCGCACGGTTTTCTTGGACACGTCAAAAGCGAAAGAAATGCTCGCTCAGGCAGCGGCGGCAGCATCCTCCGCCGGTCCGGTTGTGGTCCGGAGTGTCAGCGTTGCTCCAAGCCAGGTGCCAGTAAATCCAGCGATTGCCCGGCGTCAGATGATTGGCACCCTGACGGTCGTCAACGGCCGAACTGACCAGCAGCGGTATATGCTGACCAGTAAGTTGACTCTGATCGGAAGATCGAAGATGGCCAGCATCCGGCTTAAGCGATGGTTCGCCCCCCAAGTTGCAGCTGCGATTTACCAATCCGAGGATTGCTACGTCATTATTGCTTCCGGAAACAAAGTGAAGATCAAAGTGAATGATACGGTGGTTATCGAGGGCAGCCAAAAGCAACTCGAGGCGGGTGACATAATCGAAGTCGCAGATATCAAGGCTGTCTTTTCTACATAATTGGCACGCTCCATGCTCCCAGAGAACCCTTCGATCCCGAGAACAGCGATTCAGACAAGCCGAATTGTCGGTACAAATCTGACCAAGTTCCTTCAAGCCGGTTTCTTCGGGCCAACTTCCGAGTTGGCGACAATCCGTCAGGAACTCGGCTTATCTTTCCAGAACGCCCTTTATAGCCTGCAAGTCGCACCTTTCCGGTTTGTCCGAGTTATCGGGAGTTAGCCCACTGCTGAAGGGATCACATCAGTGCCGCACCCCGCCACTTAGGTTTTTCTTAAAAGGGCGTTTGCTTCTTCGAAGCGGCGCGCCATCCTTACGCCGTCGCAAGATTGTTCCGCAAGGGTTTCTGCATCCCATTCGCT
>JAFAGX010000050.1 GCA_019237515.1 Acidobacteriaceae bacterium | reverse complement strand
CCGCGCCAACTAGTTGTGTCCAGTTGCCTTCCGCAGGTTCGCCTGCGGGATCGTCGGCCACCATGCTTTCCAGATGTTTCCGTCGATACTGATTCCGAAGAAAAGACACGAGCTTGGGATTCGCAAATAACGGAATCTCGTCGGATTCTTCCACTGCATAGAGATACGGAATCAGCGGGATTGCCAGCCAGTCGCGGCCTGCGATTTTGTTGTAACGGCTGATTACGACGCCGGCTTCTTCGTTCCGGCAGCGGCGTAATTGGGTCGGAGAATCGGCGCATATGTTGGTGAGATACACAGCTGCATGGCCGGTTGCAGTAAAGGCACCAAAGTGGCCGTAAGGCTCTTCCAATAACAGCGCGGCATCAGCCCGGGCCAGTGGCGCACACCCCGCCAGGAGACCGAGCGTGACCACAATGATGCTCATCCGGTGCTTGTACGGCAGAAACATCCCGGTGTTCTAAACCCCACGGGAGTAGCTTAGTTGTGGCGCGTAGGTTATTGAAAGTAACCAAAGTTTCCCCTATGCCCGATTCGAGGGTGGGTTAAATGTGCGTCACTGCTGATCGATGTGGAGACGGATTGAGATGTGGATATCCTCTACCAGGACCTTCCGACATAAACGTTAAAAGTTCGCAGCACTCCGTTTAACTCCGGGTTCCAGTAGTCGCGATAACTGCCGTAATAGAAGATGAGGCCGCCTTCGAATTTGTGCGGGAAAAGATAATAGGCTTTCGATTGTCCGATCCACTCGGGGACAATCACCTGCGAAATCTGGGTTGAACTGAACGTCAAGTTCCCCAGGGCTGCCGGGAACAAACCTGAAGGATCAAACACTCCTGACTGAATCAAGAACTGGTTCCCGAGCCGAGGTGCATCGGCGGCGTTTACATCCGGCCGGAATCCGCTGCGCGCCGAGTTATACGTGACCCTGAGATTGAGCCCCAGCCGCTGCTTGACTGTGTAGGTGGTTTCTCCCCAATAGCTTTGGCTGATCTGCTTGTATGGCACGAGGGGCTCGTCCAGTATGTATCCAGTGGCGCTATCGTTTTGAAATGCCATGTAGGTCGCCAGATTGTTCTGCTCATACGAATAGCCGAGTCCCAGTTCCCAACCCGGCACGAACCGCAACGTCGCGCTGGCCGTCTCAGTATAGAAACGGTTGCGCCGCTGGAAAATGGGAGGCAGGCCCGCGATGTTTATGCCAAATGTGGCTGTCGCGCCGGGCGCCGAAAGAGGGGTCAGGCCCGGGCTGTTCGGAAGCGGAACGGCGCGAAACGCGTTCTGCACAATCACACTTACGTCATTACTAAATGCCAACTGCCTGGCGGGCGTGAGGATGACATTGGCGAAAACCCGATTGTCGCTGCGCGGAACGGTCAGGTAACCCGGATCATTCGTGCCTATCCATTCATATCCTGCTCGGGCGCTCCCGAAGCTAGCGGCGTGATAACGCAGCGCCAGCCCACCCGTGTTGCTGGTGGAAGAAGGCACCACTTTCAGCAAATCGGTGTTGTCAACAGAATAAATCTGGGATCCGAAAAGGTTGTAGCGGGTGTCGTTCCACAAAGCGGCGTCGGAGCGGGTGATTCCGCTGCGCCGATAATAAGGCTCGACGTCGAAGCCTTTTGGCAGCTCGTAAACCAGCCGGATGCCCTCGGAGTGATCGTGGTACGAGACATTTCCGTACAAGGTGTAATAGGGAGTGAAGTCGTTGATCAGGTTTTGCTGATGATAATCGGCGGTCACCCGAAGGCGGTTAATGGGAAGCCAGTTCGCTGTCTCGTCAGTGTTGAAGGCGTTCTGTTGATAGTTGGTAAGAGTGTCGGAAAGGCGGGTGTAGTCTACGTTGCCATTGAGCGTGAGTCTTGGCGAAGCAGTCCAGTTCAGATTCACACCATCCGACGAAGCCTGGCTCGGGGAGGGTATGTTGGTAGCATACCCAGTCCCGGCGACCGAGGCAGGAACAGGGCCGGGCGCGGGGCCTGCCGGAGGGAGGTTAACGGAAGCCGGGCATTGAGTCCCGGCAAAGCCAAATGGCGAAGCTTCACATGTAGATGGACCGACGTTAAATCCACCCGTAAACGTCGCACTCGGAAAAATGAGCCGATCGTTAAAGCTGCTGTAAGTGTGCTGGTAAGTAAGGCGCACCGGACCGAGATCAACATCCCCGCCGCCACCAATCTTCCGTGTAGTGTAGTTCACCGGCTGGAACTGTGATTGGAAGTGACATTGTTGACCGCAGAATTGTGTAGCGCCGGGGACAAAAGAGTTCTCATCCAAGTAGGCAAACTGAGTCACGCCCGACCTCGCCTGCCAATCACCCTTGACGAACAGGTGGACGGGCCACTTTGGCACTTTTACCTGGCCATAAGCATTGCCCAGCCTCCGAGTGACTGCAAAAGGCGTGTGCGAGGGGATGAGATCCGTTGTGGTGTCGGGAGGAGCGGTTGCACCCGGGGGCACATCCAACACGGGGAAGGCGTAGAACCTGTAATCGTCCTGTTGCTGCACGAAACTGCGAATATCGAAGCCGAACTTTCCCCATTCGCCGGCGGTCACCTGCGAACCAGCCTGATAGTCTTCTCCGCTCAGGACATTGCCTCGAGAAACAATGGTCATGCGGTTCAGGGTTGAGACATACGCTGTTTCCGCGTCGGCCCCGGCAGATTGGTGCAGCGTGTCATATTCGCCAACGCGCCCGCCGAAACCGGTTTTGTCAACAAAACGATAAGAGCCTGGAGTGATCGAATATATTCCGTAAGAATTCTGGCTCTGTGCTTCCCCCGGGTTCTGATCACCGCCCGAAATGTTTCCGCCGGCCATATCCCCGCCGAACAACGGACCTCTATTTGCCGCTGAAGTGATGGCCAGCGCCCCGGCGGCCGCAGCGGCCGCCCATCCTGGAGCGTAGGTCGACGTGTGAGAAGGAAGCGGATGGACCATTGAAGAAGCCGCTACCGCAGCATGCGAAGACACCATTGCCGCTCCGGCAGCAGATTGGGAGCGCAGTGTCCTCTCGGAAGGCCCTTTATCCAGGAATCTGCTCCCGCCACTCGGTGTGGGGACATCGCTGCCGTGAATCGAACCATGACAGTTCGTGCAACGGTCGGCCAACGGCAGGCTGGCACCATTGTGGTGGCCGGCATGGCATTGCAAGCACAATGCAGGTTCGCTGATGCTCAAGAGATTGGTGTTTGGCGAACCATGCGCGGTGTGACAGAGCATGCAGTTCTCGCTGACCGGAGGGTGTTGGTACGCATAGGGTCCGCGATACTGAGCATGGCAGCTCAAGCAAAGCTGGTTGGTGTTCGCCACACGCAAATTATTACCGCTTGGGCCGCCGTGCGGATCGTGGCAGTCTCCGCAACTCATCTTTCCTTCCCGGAGCGGGTGGTGATAAGGCAGGCTCATTTGGCCGCGTTGCGTCTCGTGACACTTCAAGCAAGCCTCATTTCCCTGCGAGGGCGGTTGCACAATGACTTTCGCTTCTGGAACCAGATTCTCCACTGTGGTGACTCGGCCGGGAGTCATAAGGTTGAAAGTGGCTTCCCTTGTCGAGGTCGCCTTGGCGTAGGTATGTGTCTGATGGCATTCGGTGCAGCGAACCGCGTTGGCCGCGTGTCGTCCCATGGCCCAATTGCGCAGCCTCTCATCTTTGGCGTGGCAGCTCAGACAAACACCGTTCGCCTCACCGGCCGAGCGATGCGAGAAGGAAATAATCTTTGTAATATCTC
>JAFAGX010000566.1 GCA_019237515.1 Acidobacteriaceae bacterium | reverse complement strand
ACTTCAATCGGCGCCAGGCTCCCGATCTGCACCTGCTTCTGTGTATCCGACAATGTCTTTTGCGCAAACGCGAGTGATTCTTTCTGCACGCGCACATTTTCGTAGGCGTAGACCAAGTCCCAGTACATGTTTTCAATCTGATCGACGGTGGTGATGGTCTGCAGACGAAACGCGACATCGGAAATCTCACGATTGTTCTTGGCAATGCGGATAAATCGGGTCGTGGGTAGAAAACCAAAACCCTGGAGCAAAGGTTGAGTTACGCGGAACTGGAAGAAGGAGTTGATTTGCGGGCTGTAGTTCGTAAACGGACCATTCGTAGTTATGCGGCTGTTATCGAAACCAACAAACAAGTTCGTGCCCGAGTGCAATTCCTGGTTGTAACCAAAATTGTAGGTTTGCGTATTCTGCGCCAGCACCGGAACGCCGGTGAAAAGGCTGCTGGCGATGGTGTTGTTGTGGTCCCACTGCAGACTTCCGGTGACAATCGGATCAAAGGTGCTAATCGGCGCGCCGATGCCCAGTGTGGACGTCACTAGTCCAGCGGTGCCTGCGCCAATTCCCCCGGCCGCAGCGCTGGTGCCCCCTGTGCCGGATCCTACAGTGCTTCCGAGTCCGCCGACACCGCCTCCGGGGGTATTTTGGACCACTCCAAAATTCACTCCGAGGATATTGGCCCCGGATTTTGCGCGCAAAACATCGGTATCAGCGATGTTGAGGTTATAGCGGGAAATTGCTATGTCCAGGTTGTTTTCCAGAGCCAAAGCAACCGCGTCATCGATCGAGAGCATGACTTTGCCATCGTGCATTAACTGATCGATCAAGTGAGTGTTGCTCAGCTTCGGCGGGGGCACGTGCCGGGCTTCGTAAGGCGCCAAAGGGTTGGGGAAATGACTCCGCGGATTTGCATAATCTACATTCTGAAAGTTTTGCGGCTGTGGCGCCTGCACCGGCGCAGGCTGAGGTGCGGAATTTGCGTTGGTTGATTCTTGCGCATAACTGGCGGCTGCACCAGCAACAATGAGAATTATGGAAGATAGATATTTGACGAACTTCCCACGCGTTAATGTCATTCCTTTATCTCCAAATGAGCGGCTGCTAAAGAACACACTTCGCAACAGTGTAGTTACGCAGAACACCTCTCGCTAGTTTCAAGTTTGTGGCATGCGGAGGGGATCGCGATCACAGAATGCTGGGTGAAATGCAATAGTATAGCTGACTGCAACTGCGTGACATGACCCGCAATATCAAGCTCGTGCTGGCTTATGACGGCACAGATTTCTGCGGCTGGCAGGTGCAGCCGAACTCGCCAACGATTCAAGGCACTCTGGCCTCCGCTATTGGACGAATCAGCGGCGAAAAAGTATTGCCGCAGGGTTCAGGACGAACCGACGCAGGAGTGCATGCGCTTGCCCAGGTGGCTACCTTCATGACCGAATCACCGATGCCCCCGGAGAATTGGGTCAAAGCCTGCAATGACGTGCTGCCGCCTTCGATTCGCATTTTGGAAGCTGGCGAAGTGCCGAACCACTTTCATGCCCGCAAATCGGCAATCGGCAAGACATATCGTTATCGGATGCTCCGGAACGCGATCTGTCCGCCTTTTTTGGCCCGTTACGTGTGGCACTATCCTTTTCCGCTGGATGAGAGCGCGATGCGACATGCAGCCGCGTTAGTACTTGGCGAGCACGACTTCACATCGTTCGCCGCTGTCGATCCTGAGCGAAATTGCGAGGAGGCCGCATCCAATGTGCGCCAAGTTTTCGAATCGAAATGGGAGAGATCCGCAGATGAGCTGATCTACACGGTTCGAGGAAACGGTTTCTTGCACCACATGGTGCGGAATCTTGTCGGTACGTTTTTGCCGGTCGGCAAAGGCACTCTTCAGCTCCAGGACATCAGACGCATTCTGCAAGCTCGGGACCGTTCGGCGGCGGGCGCGACAGCGCCCGCGTGCGGGCTCTACCTGGTCGCGGTGGAATATTGAACCGATCACTGTGCCCTCTGTGTTCTGTGTGATTAAATTAGCTTGCTCGTCCTCATGCCCACTGACCTTCAAAGCCGCGCCAAGATCGCGTCCGTCAATCCTGCAACCGGCGAACTCTTGCGCGAATTGGAAGCGGCAAACTGCGTGGAAGTCAATGCCGCTGTAGCCCGTGCCCGCTCCGGGCAGTCAGCATGGGAGGCTGCCGGCGTACGTGGACGCACCGGCGTTCTCCGCAATTTTCAACAGCTGCTGCATGAGAGAAAGAGCGAAGTTGCCCGCATGATTACCCGCGAGGCGGGTAAGCCGGTGGGCGAGGCACTTCTGACCGAAGTGCTGGTCGTTTTGGACGCGGCGCGCTTCTGCATTGCCAACGCGGAGAAGTTTCTGCGACACGAGCCGGTACCCCATGGCAACTTGGCAATGAAGACTAAAGTCGGTCACATTCTGCGCCAGCCTTATGGAGTAGTTGGGATCATTTCACCCTGGAATTATCCTTTTTCGACTCCCGCAACGGAAACTTTGGCCGCATTGGTGACAGGCAATGCGGTTGTGCTCAAGCCATCGGAATTCACCTCCATGGTCGCGCTTGAGTTGGCTGCCTTGCTCCACGAAGCCGGTGTGCCACACGACGTTTTGCAGGTTGTTGTCGGCGATGGCAGTGCGGGTGCGGCGCTGGTCAACTCCAAAATCGACAAGCTGATCTTTACCGGAAGTGTTGGCACAGGCAAGCGGATCGCCGACGCTGCGGCGGCGCGCCTGCTCCCTGTCGTTCTGGAACTGGGCGGTAAAGATCCGATGCTCGTGCTCGACGACGCCGATGTTGAAGTTGCATCCAGCGGTGCTGTTTGGGGGGCATTCATGAACGCAGGCCAGGCTTGCCTCTCGGTAGAGCGCTGCTACGTACATCGCGCCTTGTATGAACGTTTCGTGGAGGCGTGCGTTCGAAAGGCTGGGCAGCTGCGAGTCGGTGACGGATTGAATCCAGACACCGATGTGGGACCGATGATTCACGATCGGCAATTGAGAATCGTCGAGGGGCAGGTGATGGATGCTGTCGCAAACGGCGCGCGGGTGCTCGCTGGTGGCCAACGGCTTCCAACCTTAGGGCCGAATTTCTATGCTCCCACTGTGCTCGTCAACGTGAGTCATGAGATGAAAATCATGCGAGAGGAAACGTTTGGTCCGGTGCTGCCGATCATGCCGTTCGATGATGACGATGAAGCGATCCGCCTCGCTAACGATTCGGACTATGGTCTCGGGGCCAGCGTTTGGACACGAAATCGAGCGCGCGGCGAGGCCGTCGCCGGCCGAATCCAAGCTGGAACTGTAATGGTCAATGACTGCGTCTCGTGCTTCGGCATCAGCGAAGCTTTGCACGGAGGAGTGAAGGCCAGCGGCCTCGGTCGCACGCATGGGCACTTCGGTTTAGAAGAGATGGTTCGAGTCAAATATGTGGACGTCGATCTTCTGGGACGCAACAAAAAGTCCTGGTGGTACGGCTACGGAGAAAAGTTTACTCGCCAGATGGAAGGAGTGATAGATCTGATGTTTGCGCGTAAATGGACGCAACGCTTGCGCGGCGCGCGCCTAACCGCCGGAACCTTCCGCCTGAAAAATAAGCTGTAGTGCCCACGCCACTCATTTGTACCCTTTTTAGCTGTCATCCTGAGCGCAACCAAGGATCTATGTGTTTGATGTATTCTTCAGTGCTTCAGATAAACTGATCCGGGAGCGACCATGACGGGCACTGACGATCCGAAACGCGAATTGTTGCGGCACACCGTGGCCACACTCGCTTACCGAGGGGGCAAAGTTCTCCGCGGCGCTCCAGATGAGTTCGCCAATTTCAACGGAGCCGGCAAAACCCCTGGCAAACTTCTCGCCCACATTTGCGATCTGATGGA
>JAFAGX010000553.1 GCA_019237515.1 Acidobacteriaceae bacterium | reverse complement strand
ATGCAATGGGCTTTGACGTTCGCAAACTGGTGCCGTTTGGCCACGGATCCAGGGCTGACATGGGACAATCGCGCGGTGCGCAATCCGGCGAGGCAGACCGTCATGCAGTTTGGCTCGAAGCGCATGGACTCGAACCGAAGATGAGCCCGCTGGATCCTATGGCGATTCTGGATGAGATTCAGCGTCTGGTACCCGGATACGATGTTTCACGGATGAATCTTCTCGCGGGCAATGATCAGCACACACGATTATCGGGCGGAGGGCCTGGCGCGTTGCAGGATCCGAATCTGATCATTCCAGCAAACGATGACTTATTTAGCTCCGGTACGTTGGGCCGGTACTCCCATAGTTTGAATTCGGTCATTGAAAATCTGCATAAGCAGCCGTCTCAAAAAGAAGTAGCAGCAGACTGATGTCGCAGTTCGCCCGTGCTCTAAGTTAAGTCCGGGCCGATCAGCAGTTACTCTGAAAGCGAGAAGCTTTGAGCATCACGGCATTCATCATCGTTTCGGTCATCAAAATTGTCATCGCTTTGGCTGTATTGCTCACAGCGGTCGCTTACACCGTATGGCTGGAACGGAAGGTTGTCGGCCACATCCAGAACCGCTGGGGACCCACGCGCGTTGGCCCGTTCGGATTGCTGCAGCCTTTGGCCGACGGCCTGAAATTCATTTTCAAAGAAGATCTAACGCCGCCGCACGTTTATAAGCCCCTATACATCGCGGCGCCGATGATTGCGCTGGTTTTTGCGCTGACATCGATTTCCGTAATCCCGATCGGCAATTGGGTGAACGTAGGCGGCATCAGCACACCGTTGCAGATCACGGACGTAAACATAGGTCTTCTGATCATCCTTGGAATCACTTCACTTGGTGTCTACGGCGTCGCGTTAGCGGGGTGGTCTTCCAATAGCAAATACTCCCTTCTTGGCGGTTTGCGGGCGAGCGCACAGATGATCAGCTATGAGGTGGCTCTTGGCTTGTCACTTATTGGCGTGTTGATCATGGCGGGCAGTCTGAATTTGCGCGAAATTGTGGATGCTCAGGGCGGCACGTTCTGGGGGTTTATTCCGCGCTGGAATATCTTCCAAGGTCAAATCGTGGCTTTCTTCATTTACTTGACTGCCGCGTACGCGGAAACGAATCGCGTACCCTTCGATTTACCCGAAGCGGAAACCGAATTGGTGGCGGGTTACCACACCGAATATAGCGCGATGAAATTTGCCATGTTCTTCATGGCCGAATACGCCAACATGATCACAGTGGCGTGCCTGGCGTCCCTATTATTTCTCGGCGGCTGGCACGGGCCATTGTTTGGTCCACCGATTTTGCAGGCAATCTTGCCACTGTTTTGGTTTTTCCTGCGGGTACTTATGTTTCTCTTTATTTATATTTGGGTTCGCGGCACGCTGCCGCGTTTTCGTTATGACCAGCTGATGGCATTTGGATGGAAGTTTTTGCTGCCCTTGGCCATTGCGAATTTGGTGGTTACGGGTTTCATAGTGGCATTGCGATCTTGAATAGGAGTCAGCAGCCAGCAGTCAGGAGTCAGCTCTCATGTTGCAGACTACCTGCGCCTGGCTACTAGCTACTACATGCTTCATCTGATTTTATTTTCGATTTTCGGCCTTGTCTGCGTCGCAGGAGCAATCAATTTGCTTGTGCAGCACCATCCCATCAATAGTGCGTTGTCACTGGTAGTAGTGATGGGATCGCTCGCGGCTGAATATATGCTGCTCGGAGCAGAATTTGTGGCGGCGATTCAAGTCATCGTCTATGCCGGAGCGGTGATGGTGCTATTCATTTTTGTCATCATGCTGCTGAATGCCGGCGAAGAGGAACAAACCCGTGGCAGCCGGGTAGCACAGTTATTCGGGATTCCGGGCATGTTGATCGGGAGTGCCTTAGTTGCCTGGGTTCTCGTCGAACACTCTAGCACTCAGGCGGTGCCCGCCGGCGCACTTCCGGGTCCGCCGCGCGCAATCGGATGGCTGCTCTTTCACGACTATCTTCTGCCGTTTGAGATCACTTCCGTGCTGGTGCTGATCGCAATCATGGGAGCTGTGGTATTGGCGTCACCTGCGCATTCCGTCCAGCAAAGCAAGAGGGAGCGCTGATGGTCCCTCTGTCTTACTATCTCGTGCTGAGCGGAATTTTGTTCACGTGTGGCGTGGCAGGATTCCTGATCAAGCGGAACATCATCAGTATTTTTCTTTCCATCGAGCTCATGCTTAACGGCGTTAATCTTTCATTCGTCGCCTTTGCGGCGCAGTGGAAAGCTTTCAGCGGCCAGGTTTTTGTATTTTTCGTCATGGTTGTGGCCGCAGCTGAAGCCGCTGTCGGGCTCGCCATCATCATCGCGGTGTTCCGCACGCGCGAAACGTTGAATGTGGATCAGGTGAACCTGCTGAAACTATGACCGCGAACTTACATCTTTGGTTCATTCCTGTGTTGCCTCTGATCGGGGCAGCTCTGAATGGCCTTTTGGGGAAGCGTTTCAGTCGGCGAACAGTTGTCGCTATCGCCCTTGCCTTTTCCGGCGCAGCGTTTGCGTTTGCATCATGGGTCGCAGTCCAATTCCCTGCCCTGATGACTCCCTATCAGGAAACTTTAACGCAATGGATACGCGCTGGAAGCTTCCGCGCCGATTTTGCCTTTTATCTTGACCAGCTTTCCTTGGTGATGCTGCTTGTAGTCACAGGTGTCGGATTTCTGATCCATATTTACTCTGTCGGATACATGGCAGAAGAGGGTGGCGTCTACCGTTTTTTCGCTTACCTGAACCTGTTCATGTTTTTTATGTTGACGCTGGTGCTCGCGAACAACTATTTGCTCATGTTCATTGGTTGGGAAGGCGTAGGGCTGGCGTCGTATCTGCTGATTGGCTTCTGGTTCACTCGCGACTCCGCGGCTTCTGCCGGA
>JAFAGX010000538.1 GCA_019237515.1 Acidobacteriaceae bacterium | reverse complement strand
CCTTTCCTCGCGTCTTGAATACGGCCGTCCCGTCACCCGTGAAGCGTTAAGCATAGTAGAACAAGGCGAGGATGCTCTGCGCGTGCTCGGCTTTCGTCAATTTCGCGTTCGCCATCACGGAGACATCGTGCGCATTGAAATTGCCTCGGAAGAGATGCCCCGCGCCCTTAGTGGCGAAATGGCGGCAGAATTCAGTCGTATTTTTAAAGCTCTTGGTTTCAAATTTGTAACCCTCGACCTGGAAGGATTCCGCTCGGGTTCGATGAACGCTTTGTTGCCTGTCAGTTCGCTTTCTCCGGAGCCGTGATTCCTGCCGACTGAATAACCGTGTGAGATAATCTTCTTAATCCCTAATGTACAGGCGGCTTTTAGTGACTTTACTGCGAAGTTCTCTTGTTTTTCTTGCGCTCGTTTGCCTCGGTTGCTCAGCACAATCGGCACCTCCTGAGCAAGTACAGCGTATTGAGCGTGAGGTGAGGTCGTACTATTCCTTGCCTCCGACCGTGAAAGTCACCGTTGGTCCGCTACGGCCGAGCGAGTTCCCGAATTACAGCTCTCTTACCATAAACATCGAAGGCGATACAAAGAAGCAGGACTACGATTTTCTTCTCTCCAAAGACGGTAAGACCCTGATGCGACTCACTAAAATGGATATGAGCAAAGATCCATACGTCGAGACCATGAAGAAGATCGACCTTAGCGGCCGGCCGCTTCGTGGCAACAAAGATGCCAAAGTTGTAGTTGTGAATTTTGATGATCTCGAGTGTCCATTCTGCTCGCGAATGCACCAGACGTTATTCCCTGCGCTGCTGAAGGAATATGGCGATCGGGTAGAGTTCGTATATAAGGATTTTCCTCTGTCTGAGATTCATCCCTGGGCCATTCACGCAGCGGTAGACGCAAACTGTCTGGCTGCCCAGAACAGCGATGCGTATTGGGATTTTGCAGATTACATTCATGCCAACCAGCGTGAGGTCAGTTCGGAAAAAACGCACGATGCGCAGTTTGCGGCGCTCGACCGGCTTACTACGCTCCAGGGTCAGAAACACAATTTGGATCAGGCCAAATTGCAATCCTGCGTCAAAGCACAGAACGATGACGCTGTGAAAGCTTCGGTCAAGCAGGGAGAAAGCGTAGGGGTAAGCGCGACGCCTACGCTGTTTGTGAATGGACAGGAAATGGATGGCGCGCTTCCCATCAGTGATCTTCGGGTTGTGCTGGATCGCGCGCTGCAGCAGGCGGGAGTACCGGCGCCAATCCATGCCGAGGCTTCTGCTCCAAAGGAAACACAGCCCAACAGCAAGTAAGCAGAAACGGGGAGGATAGTTTGAAAGTCTCACTTCGCCTTGCACCGGCGCTGGCGTTGCTTTTGGCAGCTGGGATCGGATGCAGCGTTAAGCCCATGGGCAATGATGTTGCGGCTTCGGTCGACGGCCGCAAGATCTACAATGCCGATGTCGAGAAGTACTACCAGAATCAGACTGCCGGGTCAGATCAGAAACCCGCCGGAGAGCAAGCCACCAGTCTGCGGCTCAGCATCCTCAGCAAATTGATCGACAACGAAATTCTCATGCGCCGGGCTGAGAAGCTTGGTTTGTTGGCGACCGATGATGAGGTAGACCGGAAGCTCAACGAGATCAAGTCCCCATTCACCAAGGAAGAATTCGATGCGCGCCTGAAAGAAAAACAACTTACGCTTGACGACTTCAAGCATGATTTGCGCGAGTCCCTGACGGTAGACAAGGTTCTGAATAAGGAAGTCACGTCCAAAATCAACATTACTGACAAAGACATATCCAGTTATTACAACGATCACAAAGCGGAGTTCAATCTGGTCGAGCCCCGATATCATTTGGCTCAAATCTTTGTGACGACAACTCCGAACCCCCAAGTTCACAATTTGAAGAATGACAAGGCGCAAAACGAGGCCGAGGCCCGCAAAAAAATCCAGATGCTGCTGAACCGGCTGGACAGCGGTGACGATTTCGCCAGGTTGGCTATGGACTATTCGGAGGACAGCGAGACCTCGGGCAACGGAGGGGACCTGGGGTTTGCTCCGGAATCATCGTTGAAGAGCACCGACGCGAGTACACGTGATCTGGTGATGAGACTTAAGCCGGGCCAATACAGCCCCATCATTACCGTGATCAACCCCATGACCAAACAGTTGGTCGGCTTCCGAGTCGTGAAGCTGATCTCCAAAGAACCGGCAGGGCAGCGGGAACTTTCGGACCCACGGGTGCAGGAAGCTATTCGGTCGCAACTTCGGGACCGCCGCGAACAGCTTTTGAAATCGGCTTACTATGAAGTTCTGCGGGATCAGGCGAAGGTTGAAAATTATTACGCGGAAAAGGTGCTGGGGGCGAATGGTGCCGCGCCGTAATCCTTGCGAATGACTACTCGATAATGGCGAGCAAATCGCCGGCGTTAACCGCGGCGCCCTCGTCGGCGACGATCTTCTGGACAACTCCTTTCTTAGGCGACTTAATCTCGTTTTGCATCTTCATGGCCTCCACGACCAAGACGCCTTGTCCGGCTTCTACGGAGGCATTTTCGCGTTGCAGCACGCGAACCACTTTGCCGGGCATAGAAGCAAGCAAGCGCCTTGGACCTTGATCAGTGGAAGCGCCGGCGCGGCGGCTGCGCAACGAACGAGGATCGCGTACCTCCACCGCGTAACGGGAGCTACCTACCCAAAGATGGGTGTCATTCGCAACTCTCTCTCGTTTGATTTCGTAAGCTTTGCCGCCAATCAGAATCGAGAGAACGTCTGGGCGGGCGAGCACGGCATCGATCTGAACTTCAGAGCCGTGCACACAACAGCGCCAGCGACCGTCGATGCGATCCAACTCAAGGCGATAACTCTTACCGTCGATGGTGACGTCGTAAAGCATAAGAATCAGTAGTCAGTAGTCAGTGGTTTTGCTAACTACTGACCACTTTCTCTCAGAGCCTCGATCCGCGCCGACCTTTTCCAGCTTGAGAATACGTCCTTTGCGGCGGTATTCCCCTTTCCATTTGTCGAAGCTGTTGCGGCGTCCAGATGGGCAAACACCCCTGCCGCGATGGCGGCGATTTCGGCGTCATTGTCCTGGCGTTCCGAGACTGTAGAACCCAAGAGGCGATCAAGGAATCCTGTGTCCACACGCCCTCGCTGAAAATCTCCATCCTGCAGAATTCTGCGAAACAGCGAGATGTTGGTCTTTATTCCTCCCACGAAATACTCGTTCAAGGCGCGAATTAACCGTGAAATCGCCTGCCGGCGGTCGGTTCCGTAGCCGATCAGTTTCGCCAAGAGCGGGTCGTAGTCAATGGGTACCGTCCATCCTTCATACATGCCGCTGTCGCGGCGGATGCCAGGGCCGGATGGCGCCAGGAGCAGGGTAATCTTCCCGGGGCTCGGAAGATAATTGTTGTCCGGATCCTCAGCATAGATGCGACATTCGATGGCATGCCCTCGGATACAAACCTCATCCTGGGTGAAAGGCAATTTTTCTCCGGCGGCGATGCGAATCTGCAAATGAACCAGATCCAGTCCCGTGACGAGTTCGGTTACCGGGTGCTCCACCTGAAGACGAGTATTCATTTCGAGGAAGTAGAAATTCTTGTCCTGGTCAACGAGAAACTCGACGGTACCCGCGTTGGTATAGCGTGCAGCCTGTGCAACACGTACCGCCACCTCGCCCATGCGGCGTCGCATTTCGGAATCAACGAAAGGCGAGGGAGCTTCCTCGAGCACTTTCTGATGCCGTCTTTGAATGGAGCATTCGCGCTCACCAAGGTAAAGCGTACTCCCATGCTCGTCGGCGAGCACCTGCATTTCGATATGGCGAGGGTTTAAGATCGCCTTCTCGACATAAACGGATCCGTCGCCAAAAGCTCGTTGGGCTTCGCTTGTGGCGGCTTGCAGAGCTGAATTCAGTTCTGCCGGCTCTTGCACAAGACGCATGCCTTTGCCGCCGCCCCCGGCGGCTGCTTTGAGCATGACGGGATAACCGATGCGCCCCGCAACTTCATGCGCCTCTTCTGACGATTGCAGCGGCCGTGACGTTCCCGGAACGATGGGCAAGCCTGCTTTGGCCATCTGTTCGCGGGCGTGGGTCTTGGAACCCATCATTTGCATCGCCGGCGATGTCGGCCCAATGAACTTTATTCCGGCATCCGCGCATGCCTGGGAAAATGCCGGATTCTCCGAAAGAAAGCCATAACCGGGATGGATCGCGTCGGCGCCACTTGCTTTCGCTGCATCCACAATCTTTCCGATATTCAGATAAGACTCAGCCGCTGCTGCCGGGCCGAGATGATAAGCCTCGTCAGCTTTGCGAACGTGCAGCGATGCTCGATCGGGATCGGAGTACACGGCAACCGACGGGACGCCCAGCTCACGACAGGCACGAATAACGCGTACCGCGATTTCTCCGCGATTGGCGATGAGGATCTTTTTAAACATGGAGATCATCCCTGAGCATCGCAACTTGTTGTGCCGGACGGCTGAAGACATCCTCCAAGAAACATTAAAGCCCCTTCACCGGGAAGGGGCTTTGGGTTGTATACCTCGAACTAGGCTTCCGATTAGACTGGCCCAGCTATTTGGGCTGATCCATGGTGATGCCCTGAGCCCCAGGCTGCTTTTCGGCCTTGGCCTTCTTCGTTGCCATGGTCTTGTCGACCCACTCGTCGGCGGTTTTCAGGTCTGCCGCACGAGCCGCCGGGTCGTCACAGTCCGTATCTCCCTTCTCACGGTACATAAGATTCATGTAAGCCATGGCATCGTCGTAGTCCGGACGCAACTGGAGCGCCTTATTCAAGGCGTCAATTCCGTCCTGAATCAACGGACCATTCTTCTGCTTCAGCTGTTCGCAAAGGTTCTTCTGGTCCTTGTTTTTGGCGTTCAGCATTTCTTCGGGTTTCAGACCCAGCTTCGCCCGCTCTTCCATTCGTGGCTGGTAGCACTGCGTCCAGTCAATCACACCAATCGAATAGTAGGGCTCGGGATCGTTGGGATCCATCTCGAGCGCTTTGCGGTAGTAGGTCTTGGCGTCCTCGAACTTCTTCATCTGAAGATAAAGATAGGCGATACCTTTAACGCTATTGATGTTTTTCGAATCGCGGTCCAGGACAGCTTTGTACTGATCAATTGCCTGAGTCGCCATCCGGACATTGTCTTCCGCATCCACGCCGGGAATGTATTGCTGGGCGTAAGCGGTTGCCAGATACAGACGAGCGTTGATCAGACTGGGGTCTAGTGAAACAGCTTGCTGAAAGTGATCGATCGCCTGTTCGTAGCGCGCGTTCTTGTAGGATGAGACACCTTTATTCAGCTGATCGCGCGCTCTCAACTTGTTGCATGCACTGGTCGAAACCAATAACATGCCGAGCGCGATCAGCGTCAGCACACGTATGCTCTTTTTCATTGCGTTATAAGTCTCCCTCGCGAAGAAATAGTGAGACCTGACTCGTACTTATGATTACGAACTCGGGTCGCAGATCCGGCGCCGAGCGCCGACAAAAGCTCTGAGACTATGAAATTTTAAGCGCCAGCTTCGATCTTGGCCGTGATCAAGCCCACTTTGTCGACGCCGGACGCATGGGCAATATCGATCACATTGGCGACATCGGCGAAAGGTACGTTGTCATCACCTTTAACAAACATCACCTTTTCCGCGCGGGTCTTGAAAATATCTGTCAAGCGCCCTTGCAGCCCATCCCAAGTCGTATCTTCCTGGTTGATTTTAAGGCCTGGAGCCTGGCCCGGCCCGCGGTCGATCAACTGCACGACGATGGTGCGATCCGGGGCCGTATTCTTTGGCTGGTTCGGCGGCGGAGGCTGCGGAACAAGCGCATCAAGACCTTTCGGAGTCAACGGCGTGATGACCATGAAAATGATCAACAACACCAGAAGCACGTCGATAAGCGGCGTTACATTAATGGTTGCATTTTGGCCCCCGCTAGGGCCGACTGCCATTCCCATAAATCTCTCCTTTACTCACCGCTGGGTGCCGGGGCCGGAGCCGGTGGGGCGTTGGTGTTCTTCTTCTGATCGGTCAGCAAGCCCAACTGATCCACGCCGGCGGCTCGAACGTTGTCCACGACCGCCACCACGGAGCCAAACTTGGCTCTCGCATCAGCACGGACAAAGACCCGCTTATCGACGCGGTTCGCCAGCCGGTCTTTCACTTTTTGAGTGAGCTGGTCGGGTTCGGTGCGATCATTGCCAAAAAACACCTTCCCGTCACGCATCACGGCAACCACCAGCGCATCTTCTTTGTCCGCGTCTGGCATCTGCTCTGGATTGTTAACCTTGGCCAAGTCCACGCTGACACCCTTCTGCAACATGGGCGTGATAACCATGAAAATAATCAGCAACACCAGCATCACGTCTACCATCGGGGTGACGTTGATGTCGGAGTTGACCTTGGCTCCTTCGTTTCGTTTCGCAAGCGACATAACCTGCTCTCCTTGCCTCGTTTACAGCGCTGATTGCTCTTTGGCTGTCGTCAACCGCGGCGCCGGGGGATCCCGGCGCCTCGGAGCAACTCAGCTCGCAGCCAATTCTGCTTGGCTGTTAACGGCGCGCGCCGCGCCGCTTCAGGAAGTAGTCGATCAGTTCGCTGGACGAGTTGTCCATCTCTACGTCGAAAGCTTCCACGCGGCCGGTCAGATAGTTGAACATCATGACGGCGGGGATGGCCACGAACAATCCGATAGCTGTGGTCACCAGTGCTTCGGCGATACCGCCTGCCACGGCGCCTAAACCGGTGGCCTTCTGCTCGGATATGCCGCGGAACGCGTTCAAAATGCCCATCACGGTTCCGAACAAGCCGACGAATGGTGCGGTCGATCCGATCGTTGCCAGACCGCCGAGGCCGCGCTTGAGTTCCGCATGCACGATTGCTTCGGTGCGCTCCAGGGCGCGCTTTGAGGCTTCAATCGTTTCACCCGGGATTTCACCGCTTTCCTGGTGAGCACGGAATTCCATCAGGCCAGCGGTCACAACCTTGGCCAGATGGCTCTTCTTGTTCCGCTCTGCTACCTTGATAGCTTCGTCAATTTTCCCATCGCGCA
>JAFAGX010000504.1 GCA_019237515.1 Acidobacteriaceae bacterium | reverse complement strand
GAACCGGGCGCGGCCGCGACGAAACTGCTCGAGATCATCCGCGGTGGGGCCTTTACGGCGCAAGCGTGATCCGGTTTCCAATGTGAGAACTGGCCTGTTCCCTTCGAAAGATTCAGGAACGACGACCACATCAGGATCACACGCACTAGAATTGACAACCATCCAGCCATTTGACATAGTGCCAATGCGTCTGCGAACCGTAGTTAAACCAATGGAAAACAGTACTCAGGACTGTCTTGTTCGTTCAATGAACCTCGCCCCCGAGGCTGCAGGGGAACTTCTCCATTTTTCGCGGCAACAAGCCAATTGGGAGTGGATGAGCTTTTTTGTCCGGCGGCTGCAGCCCGGAGATACTTACCGGGCGCGATTGGAAAACGAAGAAGCAGCTTTTGTGCTGCTCGGGGGCAAGTGCACCGCCGATTGGGGAAGTGGGCCGCAGCAGGTCGGAAAACGAAAGGATGTCTTCGACGGTTTTCCCTATGCGTTGTATTTATCGCCAGGCCACGAAGTCACGTTCAAGGCTCAGACGATTTGTGAAATCGCGGAGTGCCGGGTTCCATCCGAACAGCACTTTGCGGCGAGGTTGATTACTCCGAAGGATGTTGCGACCAGCTTGCGGGGCGGCGGAAATGTATCGCGTCAAATCGTCGATGTGATGACGCCAGCTTTTCCTGCCGACAAGTTGATGGTGGTCGAGGTTTACACACCTGGGGGAAATTGGTCCAGCTACCCTCCGCATAAGCATGATGTGCACAATCCGCCCACTGAGGTCGATCTGGATGAGATCTACTACTACCGGATTCGCCAGCCGGAAGGGTTTGCGTTTCAGCACCTGTATTCACCAGAAAATTCGCGAGTAGTGAAGGCGCGAGATGGAGATGCAGTTCTGGTGCGCAGCGGCTATCACCCGGTTGTGGCGGGGCCGGGTTATGACGTCTATTATCTGAATTTTTTGGCGGGATCGGCGCGGGCACTTACAGTGACAGAAGACGCTCAACACGTCTGGATTCGCTCCACGTGGAAAGAAACCGACTCTCGTCTGCCGCTTGTGCGGGAATAATCCCATGACAAAACGACTGACTACTGCGCAAGCCACCATTGCGTTCTTAAAAACTCAGTACGCGGAACGGGATGGAAAACAGCACCGGTTTTTCGATGGGTGCATGGGAATTTTCGGGCACGGCAATGTTGCCGGTCTAGGCCAGGCACTTGAGCAAGACCACGATTTGCGCTACTACCTGGTTCGCAACGAGCAGGCGATGGTCCACACCGCAGCCGCTTTCGCGAAGGCGAGCAATCGGCTTCGAACCCTGATCTGCACCACGTCGATTGGCCCGGGAGCGACGAACATGCTTACCGGAGCGGCAGGAGCGACCATCAATCGCGTTCCTGTGCTGCTTTTACCGGGAGACATTTTCGCCCGGCGGAATGTGGCACCGGTTTTGCAGCAGTTGGAATCGGGTGCGACGCAGGATATCTCTGTCAATGATTGTTTCAAGCCCATCGCTCGGTATTGGGATCGCATCGAGCGGCCAGACCAGATAATGACCGCACTGCCAGCAGCCATGCGAGTGTTGATCTCGCCTGCGGAAACCGGAGCGGTTGTACTCGCAATGCCGCAGGATGTCCAGGCCGAGGCTTTCGATTATCCCGAGGAATTCTTCGAAAAACGAGTGTGGCTGGTTCCGCGTGCGCGCTGTGATCGCGAACTTTTGTCAAGGGCGGGCGAGTGGATCCGCGCGGCGCAAAAGCCAATGATCGTGGCTGGCGGAGGGGTAATTTATTCGGAAGCCACCGAAGCTCTAAAGAGTTTCGCCGCGGCCACTGGAATTCCGGTGGGGGAGACGCAGGCTGGAAAAGGCGCGCTGCCCTACGATCATCCTCAGGCCCTCGGTGCGATGGGCGTTACGGGAACGCCGGGCGCAAATATCCTTGCTCGCGAAGCGGATTTGATCATCGGTATCGGCACGCGCTACAGCGATTTCACAAGCGCGTCTCAGACTGCATTCCAGAATCCATCTGTTCGATTTATCAATGTTAACGTTTGCGAATTCGACGCGAACAAGCAGGCTGCTTTGCCGCTGGTCGGCGATGCACGAGTGACGCTGCAAGAACTCGGCGAACTGTTGTCAGGATTTCGTGTGCAGGAATCGTACGCCGCGCGGGCAGGTTTGTTCCGCGAAGAATGGGACAAAGAAGTTGAACGAATCTATAACGAGGATTGGGGACCACCGATCAGTCAAGGCGAAGTGATCGGGGTCGTAAATGAAATTTCCGAAGCTCGCGATGTGGTCGTTTGTGCGGCAGGCAGTATGCCAGGCGATCTGCATAAATTGTGGCGAACACGCGATCCAAAGGGTTATCACCTCGAGTACGGCTACTCCTGCATGGGATATGAGATCGCCGGCGGGCTCGGAGTGAAAATGGCATCGCCCGACCGGGAAGTTTACGTGATGGTTGGAGACGGATCGTATTTAATGATGGCGCAGGAGATCGTGACCTCGCTGCAGGAAGGCTACAAGCTCAATATAGTACTCGTCGACAATCATGGATTTGCCAGCATTGGCGGCCTGACTCGAGCATGCGGCAATGAAGGCATGGGCACGGAGTACCGATACCGGCAGGACGGAAACGTAATGTCGGTAGATTTTGTAGCGAACGCGCGGAGTTTAGGAGCGTGCGCCGTGCGCGCGCATAATCGCGATGATCTGCGGAGAGCGCTGCTGGACGCAAGAAAGTCTCCGCAAACTTCCGTGGTAGTAATCGAGACGGATTATTCCAAGCGAGTGCCGGGATACGAATCGTGGTGGGACGTTCCGATCGCGGAAGTTTCCGAAGTGCAAAGCGTCCAGGCAGCACGTACCAAGTACGTGGAAGCGAGAAAAAAAGAGCGAATCTTCTAGTTGTGGGGTTGTCATCCCGAGCGCAATTGCTCATTCGCGAACGCGAACGACACTTTTCGCTCAGGATGACAGCACAGCTTCTGCGGCGTGTTAGCTCTCCCGATCCGCGCGGCTCAACCGCTGGTTGCGAATCGATTTGTGGTCCAATCCGCGCAAATCCTCAATGTTCTCCAGCACTTTATGGATCGCGTTGGCAATCGCGTCCACGTCCTCGTTGCCTCCCAGGAATAGCTGATGTGGGAACCAGACAGCTTCGTGATACGCGGCGCGCTCCGACTCTGGACAGGAGTACATGTTTCTGAGATCGAGCGGCTTTTCACGTCCCCAACTTAGAGCCGGGAAGTCAGCTGAATCTATGGGGAAAAGCGAACTCTTATATACCGGCTCGTAGAACAGGCCATCGCAAGGCACGCCTTCTTCCTGCAATGCAGCAACGAATTCGGCGCGTGGAATTCCGCTGGCCTTATCTGAGTAATATTTGAGGACGTAACCATACGGCGCTAAGCGGGTGATTCGCGGGTCGGGTTTCAGCAGCCCTATGGCCTCAGTATTTTTCAACTTGCCTTCAAGATGCTTCATCGCCTGGGCGCGAATCTCGGCCTGCTCCGGCAAACCGTCAAGTTGAGCGCAGAGAACCGCAGCCTGGAATTCGCCCATGCGGTAGTTGAATCCAATGATGCGGTGATGAAATTTGTCGGTAAGACTGGCACGTCCGGCGTTGATGTAGCTCTGCACCAACTCCATATACTCCAAATTGTTGGTGATGACCGCGCCGCCCTCGCCCGAAGTGATGAGCTTGCTCGATTGGAAACTGAAGCATCCAACATCGCCCATGGAGCCCGCGCCTTTGCCTTTCCACATACCGCCATGCGCATGGGCGCAGTCTTCAATGACTTTAATTTTGTGTTTGGCGGCAATCCGCAGGATCTCGTCGATGTCGGCAAACCGCATCCCAAGATGAACCGGAAGAATCGCTTTGGTTTTGGGCGTGATCGCTTTCTCGATGAGCTTGGCATCCATGCAGTAAGTATCGGGATCGACGTCAATGAATACTGGAACAGCATTGACCAGAAGGACCGGCCCAACCGTGCCTTCCCAGGTGTAGGCAGGAACGAGAACCTCGTCGCCGGGACGGATGCCGATGGCTTTAAGTGCGGCCTGAATGGCCACCGTTCCGGTATTGACGCACTGCCCGTATTTTGCAGTGTGCATTTCCGCGAATCGCTTCGCGAAGGAAACAGCATATTTTCCCGGAAACGGTTGGCCGCCCCATTTTGTGCTAGTAAGGACGTCATCTAAGGCTTGTGCGATCTGCTTGGTTGCGATGGGCCAGTTTGTAAACGGAGTTTTTCGTAACGGTTCACCGCCAGTAATTGCCAGGTTTCCCACGTATGCCTCCAGTCAAGAAGTTGAGGGTTGTTCCTGCGGACGGAATCGCAGGCTTTACATCGTAACTTGCTTAAGCGACGTCTGGATTGGGAATCATGAAGTCCCGCACCAGCGCATCCAGATCGTGACAAGCCGCGATGAATTGTCGCAGAGTCCGCCGAGTTGGAGCAAATGCATCGAATTCCTCGATGCTCAGTCCACCTTCGCTGTAGGCTCGGCGGAAGTCGCCGAATTTCGCCGACAGCTCGTGAACGATCTTTGGATCGACGGGATCGGCGATGCGATCGCGCACCTCTATATCGCTCGCATTAAATCGAACCTGCCACGAATAGGGGGGTGAAATCACAATGTCACCGCCAATCAGTTCGCTCCAGTGCATGTGATTGCGAAAAGCTGCAGATAACAAGCGGACGCGATAGCCGCGCTGGCGAAAAAGCTGGTAAGTCTTTTTGAAGACCGCCACGCCGGCCCATTCCAGGTATCCCGGGTCAATTGCGATGTTGTCCTTCTCGATCAGGACCTTCAACCAATCGTCTAGACGGCCGACCATGATGGTGCAGACTGGGCCCATAGAGGCGACGTCTTTGCCTTCGCGTTCGCGGCGAGTGAGTCCGCGTTCGACCGCCTCGGCCACGGCAATGCATTGCGGGAGCGTGAAGCAGACGGTGGCATTGATGCTGATGCCGCGATACGTGGCTTCTTCAATTGCCGGAATTCCTGCGCGCGTGACGGGAATTTTTACGATCATGTTCGGCGCGAGCCGGCTGAATTCTTCCGCTTGAGCAACAATAGCTTCAGGGTTCCGAAAGAATCGCGGATCGGTCTGGATGGAAAGCCTGCCGTTCTTGCCGCGATGCTGATCAAAAACCGGCTTGAGCAGGCCTGCCGCTTTGGTCGAGATTTCCCGAACCAGTTGCCAGCCAATTTCCTCTTCATCCGCAGTCGCTCGCTCCTTAATCAGCTGCAGAATGCGCTCTTTCCAGAGGTTCATCTCTTTCTTGAGAACGCCCAGCACGATGACGGGATTGCAGGTCGCCCCGACCGCGCCGTGTTCGATGGAATAGGTGAGCTCCTGAATGGAGGCGGAGTCGTTCCACAGGCAAGTCGGCGTGGACTGCGTCATTTCGTGAAGCGGGCTTTTATAAGTAGCTGCAACTGCGCGACTCATAGAATCCTCCGTCAGCAGCGTTCTCGTGTACAAAGCAATTTCTTTCGATATCAGTTCGCACTGTGAGTAGCGGTGCCTTTGCTAGCACCTACGCGCTCAGTCACCTCACAGGGCTTTCCCTGCAGATGCGAATTCTCAGCGGCGACAGCAATAGCGAGCGACTTCAGGCCATCTTCGCCCGTGATACGCGGTGGCCGGTCGTTCAGCATATTTTGTACGAAGTCGCGAACCTCCGCCAGATAAGCATCCGCAAATCTTGTCAGGAAATGATCGGCTAAGGGCTGAGTTCGGCCATTGGCACTTAGAAATGCGGTAGGCGTGTGTGCGACGTTGCCAATGAAAACCGCGCCTTTGGAGCCGAGCACTTCGGTTCGCACATCATACGCGTAGATCGCCTGAACGTAGGATTCGATATTGCCGATAGCACCGTGTGCGTATCTCAGATTCACCACGCTCGCAACCACGTCGTTGTAGTTGGCAACTTCCGGGCGGATGGCCACGGTCGTGTAGGCCTGAACTTCGCTTACCTCATCCCGCATCATCCAGCGCGCGAGATCGAAATCGTGAATGGTGTTGTTGTAAAAGAGCATGCCGTTGACGCCCGACTGGTAGGCTGCGATTGGAGGCACATCTTTATCGCGGCCAACAGACTTGAAGACCACCGGCTCGCCAATCTCGCCGGCCTCGATCCGTTTCATAGCTGCAACGTACGGGGGATCGTAGTGACGCATGAATCCGATTTGCAGGCGAACGCCGGCTTTGGCGACGGCATCGAGAGCAGCGTGAGCATCAGCAAGATTGAGAGCCAGTGGCTTCTCGCAAAGAATGTCTTTGCCGGCTGCGGCTGCGGCACGAATACTCTGGGCGTGAAACTTATCCGGAGTGGCGATAAGAACAGCCTGGATGTCGTTTTGCGCCAGCATGTCCTCGAAGCTGCCGAATGAGCGCTCGATATCAAGTTCCTCAGCAACCTGCCGTGCGCGTTCAGCGGCCACATCGGCCACCGCGATTAGGCGCGCCTCCGGAACCAGGCGGCGCAAGTTTTCCGCATGGCGCTTACCCATTTCCCCAACACCGAGGACCCCAATACCAAGTCTCGCCACCAAGTTCCTCCAGCTTCCAGGTTAGCTCGCAAAGATCGCAGAACCTGGGCCACCCTCCCAGGTTAGCTCGCGAAGAACGCTCGCGGAACCTGGGCCACCGATCGAATTAATCGGCGAACAGCCGAATGATTGTAACGCGTCGAAGCGGCTCAAAAACTGCCTTCCGGTTCCAGTTCCGAATTCGGCCCCAATGGCGCATCCGGTTGCGGCGGCAGAAAAGGCCACTCGCGTTTCCGCCAAGCCAAAATCAAATATGCAGCAAATCCCGCCCCGATCGTGCCAAAAGCATAAGCCATATATCGCCAGCCACCCGGCTGCAAAGCGGGAGTCACGAATGTACCCAGCCATCCGCACAGTGCGAACAGGGCAGGCAAAGGGTACAGCCACATGCGAAACGGCCGGGGCGCATCCGGGCGAACGTGCCGGTAAATCAATAAGCCGATAATTTGCGCGACAAACATGGAAAGAATTCTCGCCAGCATCAGAGCGGTAATAATCTGCACGAGATCAAAGAAACAGGAAATGATCACCAGAAATCCAACCAGCAGCAGCGCGCGGTGCGGGAAACGCTTTGTGGGATGAACCTCGGCAAACCATCGGAAGAACGCGCCATCCAGCGCGGCAGCATAGGGAATCCGCGAGTAGCCCAGCATCATGGCGTAGGTGGCAGCGAAAGCGGTCACTTCCACCATGACCGTCATCAACGCCGAAGCCCAGTGTCCATGAATTCTCTGCATGTAGACGGAGCCGATCGCGTTGAATGCCTGGGAACCGGGCTGAATCATCTCGCGCCATGGCACAACTCCGGTGAAGCTGATTGAGATAAGAAAATCAATCACGGTCACAAGCAGGATCGAAAAGATCACACCGAACGGGATGACGCGCTCTGGACGTTTGACTTCATCGCCGAGATAACAGATCTGGTAATAGCCGAGAAAATTGAACATCACCAGCATAGTCCCGTTCCCGAGCCCGAGCATGAATGGCAAGCCGATGTGCCATGCTGCCGGTGGAAAATCAAAGAGCAGTTTGGTGTCGAGATGGGTCATGCCCGTGAAAATCACCCACGCTGCTGTGAGCAGCATGCCAATCCACAGGATCAGCATCAAACGGGCAATGTCTTTAATTTTTCGGTAGAGCGCGAGCATGGCCAGCGCCGTGATGGCAGCCGCCAGCAACTTCACGCCCCATCGGTATTCGATCAACTTTGGCCACAGAAATCCGGTGTATTCGGCCATGCCGATGCTGCTGGTCGCAATTTCCAAGGTGCCGCTGAAAAGAAATTGCCAGACAAAAATCCAAGCCATCATGTGGCCCCAGCGCTGTCGGCCGAAGCACTCGCGCAGGAAAATGTACGATCCGCCCGAAGCCGGAATGGAAGCTCCCAGTTCAGCAAACACCAAGCCATCAGCGATGGCGAGCAGCGCCCCAACACCCCAGGCGATCAGCGATTGTGGACCACCGAGAGTGGCAATGATGGCCGGAACGGTGATGAACGGTCCCGTCCCGACCATATTCGACATGTTGATGGAGACGGCGTTCAGAA
>JAFAGX010000503.1 GCA_019237515.1 Acidobacteriaceae bacterium | reverse complement strand
GCCCATTGGAAGGCGGCTTGGCTGACACTGCGGCAAGGCAGAAATGAGCAAGCCAAGAAGGATTTCGAAGACCAGATCTCCTGGTATCCATCTTCCTCTGAAGTTCCCGCGGCGCTTTATTGGCGAGCCCGGTTGGCCGAAGAAGATAATGACCTGCCGATGGCGCAAGCCTATTACCAGACACTTTCGTTGCGTTATCGCAATTACTACTATGGCGAGCTGGCGCGCGAGCGATCTGCAAAGCTGAAGGTCGACACTGTCGCTGATCCGCCGCACTACGCCGTACTGGATCGGGTTCCTCCGGTTAATGATCTGGACAAAATTACCCCGGACGAGGTGCCCACGGACGACCTTCGTGTCCAAAAAGCAGAACTGCTCGCGAACGGCGCTCTTATTGATCTTGCGGTGCGAGAGCTGCGGGCGGCAGCCCAGGAAGAAAAAGGAAACTGGGCGCCAGCGGAAATTGCTCGTTTGTATCAGGACCTCGGCAGATACGATCAGGCAATCGAGACTTTGAAGCATGCTGCGCCCAACTACTTCGCTGTAGACTTGCCGACCCTGCCGCGCTCCTATTGGGAAGCTTTATTTCCGCGTGCGTACTGGCCGGACTTGAAGAAGTATGCATCCGCCAATGCTTTGGATCCCTACCTGGTAGCTTCGTTGATCCGCCAGGAATCCGAATTCAATCCCAACGCTGTCTCTCACGCCAACGCCGTTGGTCTGATGCAATTGCTGCCGAAAGTTGGCCGCGGTGTTGCGAAGCAGGAGAAGATCCGGCATTTTAATACGCAGCAACTGTTCACGCCCACGACGAATCTGCGTCTGGGAACGCACTACTTCCGCAGCATGGTGGATCAGTTCGGCAGCTTCGAATATGCGCTCGCGGCTTACAACGCGGGCACGGACCGCGTGCAGGATTGGATGGGACAGGGGAAGTATCGTGATCCTCAGGAATTCGTCGAGTCCATTCCTTTCACCGAAACGCGCGAGTACGTGCAGAATATCCTGCGCAATGCGTATGTCTACCGCAAGCTGTACGAAGCGGCTACTCCCGCCGTTGCCGGAGCAAGTGATCGCGCTGCTACGAAGGGGCCGGAAGCACCTTCGACCGTAAAGACTGACTAACGGTCCTGTGAATGGTTTCCATTGGTGCCGGTGTCAGCCGGGGCGGCGGAAATATCGAGAATCCGATCGGAGAGGGTTAGTTCTGCCGTCCGCCGAGAAGCTTTGTGGATCGCCCTTCGCGCTGCCCAGGAGCGCATCGGCAGCCATCGAGGTAACTTCCTGACGCGGGCCACCGATCGCAGTGCCCCAATCCGATTTTGCAGATCAAAAGTGCGCACATATTGCCGGATAATTTCCGGCATGCTCATTTGCAAAGCTGCCGAGTGATTCTGCAGCGCCATTTCTCTTTGCCGCGCCCTGTTCTCTAATACGCTCAGGAGCGCTTCCGTCAAGCTTTGCGGATCGCCGTGCCGGTAGAATTCAATTGCTATCCCCTCTTCATCGACCAATTGAAGACAGTCGGGAATATCAGAAGCAACGATGGGAACGCCATATGCGCATGCCAGATGTGCGACACCGCTGGATCCCGCCGAGGACGTGTATGGCATAGCAACCAAACTGGAACTTTGAAACAACTCGGGAATGTCTTGTTCGGGAACGTATCCGATGAATTTCACTTTTTCCTGGGAGCATTGGTTCTGGATCGACGTGAGATAGCCATGAGCTTTCGGGTGATCCGTGCCGGCAATCAGCAACTCCACGTTCGGCATCTGTTGGCAGAGTAGTTCGAAAGCTTCCAGCATCATCTCGAGGCGTTTGTAGGTGCCCCATTTTCCGAATGCCAAAATGCGGTGGACAGGATTACCGCGTTTGGACAAGTCAGGATATTCTGGTTCGCCCCAAAGCGTTCCATGTCTGCGGACGTAGACTGCTCCGCGTTTGTATTTGGCCCGCAAAATGTTGCGGTAGGCCGGCAATAATACGGAAACAGAATTCGCAGAGAGCAGAACGCGAGTTGCAATGAACCCGCCCACCTTGTAAAGCAGGGGAGAGCGCACGCCCGCATCTTTTAAATCCACAGTTTCCATCAGTTGGTGGAGAGTCACATGAGTATCAAAGCCATTGGCGCGGATCATTGCCGGAAGCACGATGCCCATGAAGGCGGGAATCGGTTTATCGCCGAAGCTGGCGAAGCCAAGATTGAACCAGACAGCGTCCGGTTGAACTTCGCGCAGTGCGCGCAAAAGCCGCCAGGGATTCTGCAAGCTATTAAATGACCAGCATCGAATAACGGAGTAATCCGGCAGCTCCGATGAATGTTCCGGCAAGTCGTCGCCCAGAACGGTCAGTGAAAGCCCAGGAACATGCCGCAACTCCCGGGCGATGTGAAACCCGTATTCGTTGAGCGCTTGCTGGCTAGGCGGAAATGCACTCACCAGACAGATATTCATTGCTGAGGCCTGAAAACCGCGTAGCGGGAAAGTTTGCCGAGAAGCGACAAGTAATCCAGCGCAACTTTGAAGTCCGCTTTGCTGTTTCCGGCGTTGCGCAAACCAAATCGGTAGGGTACTTCCGCGGCGTTTCGCATTCGGCCCTTAACCAGGATTTCGAGCAGAATCTTGAAACCCTGAGGTTGCAAGTTGAGGCCTTCGATACACTCACGCCGGACAATGAAATATCCCGACATGGGGTCTTTCACGCGCAGACCCTTGCGCTGCAAGGGCGTGGTGAGCGCAGTCGTGCAACGTGAAATGAAAGCCCGAACCGGATTCCAATCCGCAACACTATCGTGATTACCCGAGGTATACCGGCTGGCGATGGCAATGTCTTTCCCACCTTGAACAGCTTCCAGCAATTGCGGCAAAATCTCAGGTGGATGCTGTAGATCGGCGTCGATAACCCCTAAGAAAGCGGCATCAGTATGTTTCCAGCCGTAAATCACCGCACCCGCTAAGCCGCGTTGTCCTTTGCGAACAAGAAGCCGAATCCGCGGATCTTCTGCGGAAAGCGCTTGCACGACATCTGCTGTTCCATCCGTACTGTCGTCATCCACAACAATCAACTCGTAGTTAAGTGTGAGAGTCTCTAAAGCATTGCGCAGCCGTTCGACTAATTGCGGGATGTTTTCAGCTTCATTCAGCGTCGGAATTACGATCGCTACTTTTTCTTGAATTACTTCCATTTCCCGAACTCTCCTGACTGCGCGATGGTGACTTGCTTGGATGGTTGCTGAGCAGGAAGTGTTGGACTTCAGGAATGGTTTTGGCTTCGCTGTGCGCGATTAATCAATGTAGAACACGAGCAGAGATACCGTACTGGCCTGATCCTCGTGTCACGGAAGTTTCCAGCTCTGTCCGTTGCTTCAAGAACGCGATTATGCGGCAAATTTGCGGCCCAAGGCTTTCACCCGCTTGCCGAAGCCGCTGTGACGGCCGCCGGAGACGCTTGCTTCCCACGGTTCTTCGACACCCATTAATGCCAGCGCCCCACCCGCCAATGCCATGTTCTTCGAGAAGTTCACCATCTCGTTCATCCGCTCGTTTGGATCTTCTTTGCGCCAGAAGTCATGCATAACCGGCGATACACCTGCAAGAAATCCAAGTATGGCTAGAGCACCAATTTTGGGTTTCGCGCCCAGCAATAAACTCGCACCGCCAATGACGAGCGGAATTCCGGTGAGGGCGACACTCAACTCAGGAGCGGGCACACCTTTCGATCCGGCATACGGTGCCATTTGTTTGCGGTTGCGCAAGTGATTGATGCCGTTGTAGAGGAAGAAGCCACCGAAGAGCAGACGACCGATGAGAAAGGGAGCTTTCATTAGGACACCTAGTGGGCTGTTGCCACCTCTTTCGATTCGCCGGTAGGCACTGGTGTTGTCCACGAGTTAACTGCTTCCTCAACTCAGGTGGCTAGCGACCGCTTTCGGTAAGAAGTTCTGCGAGATATTGCTGCCATATTGTGGGCAAGCTGTGCGTTCCATGGCCGCGGGTCTGGTCTGTAATCGGCAGAAGAATGAAACGCCCACGTTTCACTTTTTTGATCTGCTCTTCGGCAATTCCGAGCTCAGGTGGATTGATAACATCGTCGGCAGAATTGACGAACATGACGGGCGCTTTGATCTGATCGAGTCTTGGCGAGGGATCGTAGTCTCGCGATGCATCGAACGCGTACAAGGTGTCATTGGCATCCATGGCGTGCATGCGAGCGTCCTCATACTTTTGCAGGTACGAATCAGCGTCATCGCGCGCCGGATATTGCTTCTGCAGTTGTAGTGGACTGGTGGCCATAATGAGGAAAAGATCGGCAACCGTTTTCATCGCGGGCGGCTGCTGTTTGTATTCGCCGTTCATCCACGCCGGATCGTTCCGGATCGTATCCATAATCACCTTGCGCCACATACGGTTTCTCCCGGCAATTTGCACCGGCAGGCATGCGAGTGGCATCGCGGCATTCATAAATTCCGGATACTTCTCCAGCCATATCCACGAATGCATGCAGCCCATCGATGTCCCCATGAGCAGCCGTAGGTGATCAACTTTCAGAGCTTGGGTGAGCAGTAGGTGCTGGGCCTCGACCATATCGTCATAGTCGTAATGAGGAAACTTTGCATGAAGTCCGTCGCTGGGCTTAGTAGAACGCCCCGTCCCAATTCCGTCGGGAAGAATAATGTAATAACGGCTGCTGTCGAGGAGTTGGCCGGGTCCGAAAAG
>JAFAGX010000381.1 GCA_019237515.1 Acidobacteriaceae bacterium | reverse complement strand
GTTGATCCGGAATCTGCAAACGGGTACAACTTCGTTGGGATTCTTATCATTGTGGCGCCATTCCTGCTGCTTCAGTTCTTGTGGCACAAAGACGTTTTCAGTTCGGTTTCGCTGCTGATTGTCTGCGGCGTCATTTCTGCGGTCATCTGGTGGTTGTTCGCCCGCCAGATGACCGCGAAAACATTGCAGGGGGCCCGCACGCAAGTCTCGATCCTTGGATTTCAGGAATTCATGAACCGGGTTGACAAGGACCGCTTACAGCGAATGCCGCCGGACACTTTCGAAAAATACCTACCCTACGCAATGGCGTTGGGCGTGGAGCACCATTGGGCGCAGGCATTCGCGGGCATTATCAAAGATCCACCGGGCTGGTACGTTGGGCCGGTGGGCTACGGTTATGGCCCTGGATTCAACCCGATTCTCTTCTCCAGTTCCATGAACAGCATGGCCGCAGACATGCACCAGGTCTTCGTTTCCGCTCCACGAGCAAGTTCCACCGGTTCCGGCTGGAGCGGCGGAGGCTTCAGCAGCGGCGGTGGTTTTTCCGGCGGTGGCTTTGGCGGCGGCGGCGGCGGCGCCTTCTGATCACAGCTGGACCGCTTGGACTTCCCACGAACCGATCTTGGGAATCTGATAACGATCGCACACCCGATTCGCGATTGCCCAAGGGCCAAAGGCTTCATCCATCAGGGCGTTTTTTGTTGAAGCGCGCCTAACCGAATCCTGCATGCGCGCAAACTGCTCCAGCAACCAGCTGGCATCAGAGACATTCTTTTCAATTTGGGGAGGGTTCTGCATTGTTTACTCCTGGAAAAGTAATTCCACTTACTAGGAATGATTATTGCCATGCTGCGGATGCACGCAATCGGCTGAATCCTTGATGCCCTTAGTTCAATGTGTGCGACTGTACCAACGGTCATGTCCTGTTGGCCGCAGCTCAATCCGTCTCAAAAGCGAGCCATTGCAAGCCTCCCTCGCGTTCGATCTGCAACACTACGGGCGAATTCGCCTTCAAATCCTTGACAGCAGCACGCAACGAGTCCACCGAGTCGATTGGCCTGCCATTCACGCTATGGATCACGTCCCCAGTTTTTAGGCCCGTTTCGGGGCCGATCAGCGTCGCAGCGCGCGCAAGCACTATGACCCCATCGGGCAAACGAAGGTCTCCGATAGCCGAACGAAACTGATCATTCAAATTCACCGCTAGAATACCCAGCGGCTCAATCAGACTTTTGTCCGGATCAACCTCATCGACTAATTTCTCCATCGGATTTCGGGATTCAATCACGGGAACGGTCAAAGTTTTTTGTTCGCTGCCTCGTTTTACGACGAGCTTCAATGGTTCGTCGACCGGGTGAAGATACATCGCAGCTGTCAGGGCAGAGATCGTGTCAATCGGCCGGTCATCCGCGCTTACGACAATGTCGCCCACTTTCAGGCCGGCGCTTTCTGCCGGGCCATCAGGCGTGACATCACAAACGATGACCCCATAGCTCTGCGACAAATGAAGTCCTTCTGCCAAGGACGGAGTGATGTTCTGCGTGGCCGCTTTGATTTCGACACGATGTACGTGGCCATGCTGGCGCAAGCTTTGGTAAACGAAGCGCACGACGCGGGCAGGAATGGCAAATCCCAATCCTTCACTGCCGCCGCCCTGGGACAGAATCATCGTGTTGATTCCGAGAACGTAGCCATCCATATCAACCAGGGGCCCACCGCTATTCCCGGGATTAATAGGAGCATCGGTCTGGATGTAAACCATCGGATTCTCAGGGTCGGGCTGGCGGCCGACGGAACTCACCACGCCCATGGTGACAGAATTTTCCAATCCTTCCGGACTGCCGATGGCGAATACCAATTGACCCTGATGGATGCGCCGGGCACTGCCTACCGAGAGCGTGGGTAGACCGGTTTCGTCAATTTTGATGAGCGCGAGATCGGATTCCTTGTGCATGCCGATGAGCTTGGCATCGACAACATGCTGTTTTCCCACCGGCTGAATCTGGGGAAAATCGACTGAAGGCATAGGCAAGATGACACGAATGCGACGCGATCCCTCAACGACGTGGGCGTTGGTCATGATGTAACCGTTAGAATCGACGATGACGCCGGAACCGATGGCACGCTGGCGGGCTACGAGAGCCGCTTCTCCGTGGCTGCTGCTTCCTTCCACTGGGCCGAATCCAGTCACTTGGATCTGGACAACTGCCGGAGAAACTTTTGCGACCAGACCCTCAAGGGCCGAATTCAGCTGTTGCAGGATGGCAGGAGCTTCCGATGGCTTTGCTCCCGCGGCTTTGCCCAGTTCCGTAGTGGGATTGGGTTTCTGTGGGGCTGCTGGCTTCCCGGATTGCCCGGGCGATTGTTGACCCGACACAGGAGGGCACAGGAATATCCAGGCAAGGCTACAGACAGTCAAGAGATACGAAGCTCGAGGGAACTTGCGTTGCTTGAAACTCATATGAATTCCTTTAAAAAGCTTTCCGCCAGACTGTTTCGATGCTTTTAGTAGCCGTTAACTCAGCAACTGCTCAACAATCGCTTCCACGTGAATGACAGTTGTATCGAGAAACCTGATCTCAGAATTGCCCGAGTTTCGCAACAACAGTGGCAGCTCCGTGCCGGCGAGGACGATGGCTTCCACTCCGTCTTCGGCCCGCATGCGTTGCGCAATGCGCAATATCTGCATCCTGGTTTCCGGCAGAAATTGATTGTTTAGAAGTTCATCGATGTACTTGCGATGAATGAATTCCCGCTCCGATTCGTTTGGCCGGACTAACACGATGCCAGCGCGCTGAAACTCCTCCGGATAAAAGTTTGCCTTCATGGTGAACCCGGTACCAAACAGTCCGACCTTCTTCAAGCTAAGAGACTTTGCGTATTCAGCCGCGGCCCGGACGATACTGAGCAGAGGAATCGCCGACCGGCGTTGAACTTCATCGAAGACGAGATGAGGGGTGTTCGCGGCGATGACAGCCAATTCCGCACCAGCCCGCAGCAGCGAATCGACACCGCCGGAAATATAGTCAGCCAACTCCTCAAGCTTTCCAGCGTCGAGCATCGCGATACCCTTGTCGACATCAAGGCTGTTGATGATCAGGTGCGGATATCCCCGACCCGGCTGCCGGGTACGAAAGCGCGCAATGATGGAACGGTAGTAGTCGATTGTGGACTCGGGACCCAGCCCGCCGACGATCCCCAGGGTGTGCACGTTACCGGGGAATAGATGTTTGGTCTCCCCCACGGGATTCGGCCCGGATGATTGTTCTGACTCCGCCGTGTGAGGATTTGGCACTGTTTGCGGGTCCTAATACGGCAGGAATCTACTTCTTACCTGTGTTTTGGCACCTTTCGGGCTTGAGAGGGGGTGATATCCGTGATATAAGGCGGGTTAGTACAATAACAATCTCCATAGGAGAACGCTT
Source organism: Acidobacteriaceae bacterium (assembly GCA_019237515.1). Next base: position 4,280 of record JAFAGX010000381.1, on the reverse strand, counting down.
ATGGAGCTGGCTTCTGCACGCACGAATGGCCAGAAACGAGGAGGGCTTGTGTCCGAAGCACGGACGGGAAAACGATTCCCTCTGGAATTACCGATAAAAATCCATAAGACCGAAGAGGCCGGCCAACACGCCGGGGTCACAGGAAACCTAAGCGCCGCTGGCGTGTACATCCGCGCAGACGCTGCCTTGGAGGTTGGATCCAATGTCGAATTTGAAATCGCTTTGCCGCCCGAAGTGACAGGGGCGAAGGAACCGGTGGTTGTGCAGTGCCGGGGACGAGTGGTGCGGACCGACGAGCCGGGATCCGGCGAAGCCAAAGATACGCGCGGCGTGGCCTGCGTGATCGATTCTTACGATTTCATTCGCCGGGAGTAGGATTTTGAGATTGCGCGCTGGGGGGCTGGCCGCAGTGTTCCGCGGTCAGGCCTTTGTTGCATAACTTCAAGGTGGTGACACCATGTTGAAACTGATTCTGGCCGACAATCAGGCAATTTTCCGCGCGGGCATCGCTAAAGTGCTCGCGGTCGAGGACGAGATGCGCATTGTGGCGCAAGCTCAAACCGCCGAGCAAATGTTTATGGCGCTGGACAAGTTCCGCGCGGCGGTGCTGGTTGTGGCCGGTGGATTTCATAACGATTTCAACGCCATTCTGCAATCGGCGAACAAGGTCAAGACGCGAGTCGTGATCCTGGCAGATACCGGCGAGAGTGCGCAGCGCTATATGGGCAATGGCGCCCATGGCGTGGTTTATCGCAATGTCACCAGTGCAGCGCTGGTGGATTGCGTCCGCAAGGTTGCGCGCGGCGAAACCTGGGTACAGGACATCGCCGTTCCCAGTGAGCTAACCGAAAACGATATGGTCGGGTTGCGGGTTCGCGATCGCCTGACGGCCAAAGAACTGCGAATTGTGGCGCTTATCGTTCAGGGATATAAGAACAAGGAGATTGCGACACAGTTGGGAACCACCGAGCAGGTGATCAAGAATTACCTGCGCAACGTGTACGACAAGATTGGCGTCTCCGACCGGCTGGAACTGGCGCTGTTCACCATCCATCACCGTATTCTGAACGAAGCCGCCGCGGCTACCGCAGCGGCGAGCCCGCAGCCGGGACAGCAAGCAGTTCCGTCGTAAGCGATTGCCGGTAACGCGAAAAGGCCGCCTCTCGGCGGCCCTTTTATTTACTGAGGTAATATTGCGTCACTCGGCCTCGCTCTGTGCGCTGTGGCGGGGCCCGAACGTTGATCCGAAAAAGTCGCCTTTATTCCAGTCTGGAATCGTCGAGTGTTGCGCCACCTGATACCCGATTAGAAAATTCATCACAGCCCCTTTTGCAGCAGAATCAAAATTCATCGGCTGCTCCATGTCGTCGAGCGGCGTGTGGTAGCGCGTCACCAGCCATTTCTTAATGACCGCGAGACCATCCACGTTTGCATCCGTAGAATGCGGCCCATCCGTCAGGTCAACTGCAGGCACTCCCTGCAGGACAAATGAATATTGATCGCTGCGGATGAATCCGACCTCCTCGGGCATGGGGTCGGGACTTACCTGGTAACCCATAACTTTAGCTGCCGAGGCAACTTCGTCTCCGAGGCTCGAATGTTCGGCCCCGAGAGCAACGACATCTTTCATTGGAAAATAAACCCCGGGAGCACCGTCGATATTCACGTTTGCAACAATCGATTTCAGCGGAACGGTTGGAAAATGTGCGAAATAATCGGACCCGAGCAAGCCCATCTCCTCGCCTGTCACGAAAACAAACAGCACAGACCGGCGAGGTGGCTGCGGCAAGCCGGCATAAGCGCGGGCGATCTCAAGCAGCGTTGCGGTTCCCGAAGCATTGTCGACCGAACCATGACAAACATTGTCGCCGTTCACCGCCGGGCAGGCCCCGAGATGATCTACGTGCGCGGTGTAGACCACATACTGATCTCGGAGTGCCGGATCCGAACCCTTCAATTCCGCGATGATGTTGGGACTGTTGATGACCGTTTGATTCGCGACCGTATGGATGTGCGCACTAACCGGTAATGCGAATGCCTGTGGTTTGCTGGCGCGAGCGGTGGCGAGTATTTCATCTAAACTCTTCGGGGCACCCGCAAACAACAATTTCTCACCCTGCTCGCTCAAAAGCGCATTCCCGCGTAACTCTGGGAAGAAGTCATGTGGCATTTTGTTCTTATCCAGCCAATGCATTTCGCCAACTTGAATCTGCGGCACCAGCCAGTCCCACGGCCATCGCTTCCAGTCTTCCGGGAGATAGATCGATAGCATTCCCACTGCCCCATGCGCCACGGCATTTCTGTTTTTTACAGTCGTGTCGGAATAGTAAGCGCGCTCAGTGGAAGGAAATGCCGACGGCGCACCGTAGATGCTAGCCACGATCTTGCCTTTGGCGTCTACGCCGGCGTAGTCGTCATACTTTTGATCTGCGGCAGTGACGCCGAAGCCGACGAAAACGACTGGAGCGCTTACATCAGCTTCGGCCTTGCCGCCTTTTGCCGGACTGGCGAACCAGGTTGAAAGAACGTAGTCCTTGGCATCGCTCAGCTTCTGCTCTTTCCCGTTCACGTTTAGCACGAGAGAACTGGCCGAGGCGTCGGTGACTGCCTCCGCAAGGGGCACCGGTTGATACCAGCTTCCGGACCTAACTGCGTGTAGGCCCACACCTTCCAATTGGGTGGCGACGTAGCGGGCGGCGATGTCGTAGCCTGGCGTTCCCGGAGCGCGTCCTTGCAGGAGATTATCGGACAGGAAACGCATGTGCGCCCGGATCCGTTCGGGACGTATCGCCTTACTGGCTTCTGCGACCGCGGTGCGATCGGAAGAGTCTTGAGCGAAGAGAGGCGCGGCTATGCAACACGCCAGGCATGCCAACGTTGAAATACGGAATATCATGATTTTCCCCAATTCGAAGAGTTCGCTTCTGCGAGGCTATGCAAACGGCTCACTCAGGATCTGAATTTCGATTTAAATGGCTGCGAATCTCTCTCGCGTCTTTCTGCAGGTCCTGGGCCAGATCCAAATATCCTTGTTGAACCTTGCAGTCGTCAGTCTCTGACGCAAGTTTTAACAGGCGCAAAATCTCGTCCGTCAGGCTCTGTAGACGAGCTTGCAACGCGTGCAGCACCGAGGGTTCCGTCCTGAACAGGGAGCGGCGAGAGTTGCCCGTAGGAAACATTGACAGCGTTTGCGGCGATCGCATGGCTGCGCTTACGAGATCTTCTCGCCTACGGATTTCGCCTGCGTGAACAGGTATAGATAGTCTGGCCCGCCAGATTTGGAATCCGTTCCCGACATGTTGAACCCGCCAAAAGGATGAGCTCCTACCATGGCGCCGGTGCACTTACGGTTCAGATATAAGTTTCCGACATGAAATTCACGAACCGCGCGATTAAGCTTCTCCCGCGATTGGCTGTAGACGCCCCCGGTCAAGCCAAATTCCGTATCGTTGGCAATCTCCAAGGCGTGATCGTAATTTCGTGACTTGATCACTGCTAAGACCGGCCCAAAAATTTCTTCCTGCTCCAGCTTCGACTGTGGCTGAATATCGGCAATTACGGTGGGCTGAATGAAGTAGCCTTCGCCGGCGTTCGGAGCACGTGCGCCGCCCGTGATGAGCCGCCCATCCTTCTTCCCGTGCTCAATGTAGTTGAGGATCGATTTCATGGAGCCTTCGTTGATGACGGCTCCCATGTTCGGATTGTCCGCCGGATCCCCAACCGTAATCTTTTCGACTCGGGCTTTCAGCCGGTCGAGGAACTTGTCATAAATGCGCTCGTCAACGATGGCGCGTGAGCAAGCCGAACACTTCTGACCCTGGAATCCGAAGGCTGAAAGTGCGACTCCCTCCACCGCGGCGTCAAGATCGGCATCGGCATCCACGATGATGGCGTCTTTGCCGCCCATCTCGAGGATGGTCCGCTTGATCCAAATCTGGCCTTGAGGGACTTCGGCGGCACGCTTGTTGATATCCAAACCAACTTCACGAGAGCCGGTGAAGGCGATGTAGCGAGTTTTGGGATGGGCCACGAGCGCATTTCCGAAAGTGCTACCCGCTCCCGGGCAGAAATTCACCACGCCTTCGGGAACTCCCGCCTCTTCGAGCAGCTCAACAAATTTCGCGGCAATTGTTGGCGAATCGCTGGAAGGCTTGAGCACGACAGTATTGCCCGAGACAATCGAAGCCAGCGTCAGACCTGCCATGATGGCGCATGGGAAGTTCCATGGCGGAATCACCGCGCCCACGCCCAAGGGAATGTAAAACAAGGAATCGCGCTCA